>JBLGCB010000034.1:0-30586 GCA_047617105.1 Phenylobacterium sp.
CACACCTCCTACCTCCTTATCTCGGACCAGGCGATTATTGCAGCTTTTGGCCAAAGGTCAAGCAAAAAAGTAGGCGAATTGGGTTTTTATGTTGTTTTTTTCTCCGTAACAGGTGTGATAATGAAACAAATACCGTTTTACTGTTAATCCAACAACATTTTGGTTAAACTTTCGCGCAGAATTCGTTATGGATTCGCTAAGGATTTGTTGCTTGATTAAGCATGTTGGGGGAGTGGGAGGTTGGAGCGGCGTCCCGCTGTAACGACAGCCCGGAACGAATCTCTAGGCATTCCAATTGCCTAGAGATTCGTGTTGAATTCATTCCCGCCGGGACGGCGGTCCCACTACTAGGTTCTAATGCTTCCTAAAACCCGTAAGAAACCCCCATATACCAGCTGCCGCCTTCATAGTTGGCTGCACTTCTGCGAGGATACTGCAAACCAACACTCTGACGATTGGCATTTGGCGCGTCGACTTCATCAATATACGAATCAAAGAGATTGGAGAAACCCAATTTCAGTCTAAGCTCATCACTGAGTTGATAACTCAACTCGGCATCGACATAGATGATTGAATCTACCTCAGCACTGGGGTTGGTTGCTGCACCAATGGTGCCGCGCTCATCAAAATGTGAACCATAGTAGTTGGCCCGTACCATCAAGTTCCAGCTTTCGTTAAACGCGGTATTGGTGGTGAACACCAAGCGTGAGTTGGGGAAGTTGTTTTCGATATCTTCCACTGTGCCATCTGATACCGGCTTAATGTTTCTGACCAGACGCTGATTTACCACTTCAATTTTGTTATAGCCATAAGCCAATGACACATCGGTGGCGACGGAACCAGACCACTCGAATCGGCTGGTGACCACCAAATCTATGCCAGAGTGTTCGACATCAATGGCGTTGGTGAAAAAAGAAATTGAACTGCCATCAGGTTGGGCAAAGTCACCAGTACGGTAAATCCGATCATCTACTTCGATTTTATAAAAATCTAATGACATGGTGGTGTCGTAGCCAAGCTGTGAAGAAATACCAAAACTGTAATTGGTCGACTCTTCTTCTTTAATTTCTTTACCACCCTCTGCGATAGCACGAGGGTCGGTGGCAGAAATTAACCCTTCTTCAATTTGCGCGCCGGTGACGCCATCAAAAGTGGTGATGGTGGTTCTAACATTAGACTGGCCCGGCGTCGGCGCATGAAAACCAGTTGAAACGGCACCACGTAAAGACACATCGTCGGTTAAATGATAGTTCGCGGCGATTTTCCAGTTGGTAGTGCCGCCAAAATCAGAAAAATCTTCATAACGTAGCGCGTACTGCACCAGCAAATCATCCGTCACATCGTGCTCGATATCTAGATAAGCGGCGACGTTATCACGGTCATATTCACCGGCATCTTGCGGCGTAATGCCTTTAAAACCACTGGTGCCTGCGCCAACCGTGCCATCGGCATTGGCATAAGAGTTGACTTCACCCGCCACCGCGGTATAGGTTTCTTCACGCCATTCAAAACCATAAGCGACGTTAAAGTCATCACCAACAGGCACTGAGAAATCGGCATTAAGGTTCACTTCCTCTTGCTTGTAACCACCAACATTAAAGTCCATCTGAGGGATTTCTAAACCAGCCGTTAGACCCAGACCAGCATTGATGGTGTTATTGAGGAAGTAGTCGAGTTCGTTTGACCCTTTACTGATACTTAAATCATAATAAGTGTCATTGGCAAATGAACCTTCCAAACCAACAATAACACTGTAATCTTTTTGGTCGCCATCAAGATAAGGGGTATAACCCACTTCGCTTTGCTTACCGCTAAAGCCGAGTTCACCTAAAGTACTTAAGGTTGAATGGCTTGGGTTACGGTAGAAAAAACGATAACGTCCGCTGGTATCGGCATAGCTGAAACGGCCATATAGTTTTTTGTCACCCGAGAGGTTGATGCCAGTATTTAGAAAGGTGCGTAGGGCACTGGTTTCAGGACGTCCCCAGGTTTGAGTAAACGGGGCATCTCCGAAAGGGGAGTCGGCACCAACACCCGATACACCCGCATCGACCAATGCCTGAGCATCAGGGCGAATAATACCACGAGATAAAGCGTCATTGTCGGCGTACTCGATACTAATGTTGGCAAAACCGTCATCACCCAGTGCAAGTCCTTTGTTTAGCGCCAATTTAAAGCTGGATTCATCATCATAATGTTGGCCATATTGCAATTCGGCCAAACCACCGTCTGAGGCATCTTTGATGACAAAGTTAATCACGCCGGCAATGGCATCAGAACCATATTGTGAGGCGGCACCATCACGTAATACTTCTACTCTTTTTAAGGCGATACTGGGCAACATGCCGATGTCGGCGGCATGGGCACCATTACCCGCTGCGGGGGCAAAAAACTGTACCAACGCAGAGCGGTGGCGTCTTTTGCCGTTGACCAATATCAAGGTCTGGTCAGACGCGGTGCCTCGTAATGAAGTGGGGCGGACAAACGCACTGCCATCACCCGTGGCTGGAGTGGCAGTATAACTGGGCACCAGCACTTTTAAGTTATCGGTTAAATCGACGCCACCACCCACGGCATTGAGGTCGTCAGCAGAAAGAATGTCAATGGGCACTGGTGAATCGGCCACGGTGCGCTCTTTTAAACTGCGTGAGCCAATAACCGCGATTTGCTCGACTTTTTCGTCGGCATCAGCGTTAGAATCGGCCGCTAGCGCCGATGAAGAAAGACCAAAACCCGCAATCGCCATGGTGATAGCGCTGCTGATAAGTCCTTTATTAAATGGGGTTGTGTTCATACTGTTTATTTTTCCTGTTTATTTTTCTATTGTGTGGCCTAGAGTTTAACCCGGCCATATTAATTGTCCGGTACAGTGTAAGCGTAAATCGTTGATTTTGATAGTTTCATCTGGATCTATTTTTGAACTAGGGAACAGGTACTGTGGTTTGCTGTTAATTCGTCGACATTTCGGTTATTATGTCGCTCAGGATTCGTTAAGGATTAGTTTGTTATCGCTTGTGTGCCGTGCTTACGTGCTGGTCACAGAGGCTATTACTAGGATATTGTTGTAGGAAATCATATGTTTAACCCGCTCACACTGATTAAATCCCCTGGTGCCGTCTTGGCACTTTTTTCGGCATCTTTATTGGTCAGCCAATCGGCAATTGCTGACGACAGCGCCCCGATGGCCCGTTATTTTGAATCGTTTGAAAGCGCTCAATTGCCCCCCGGATGGCAAGTGCCTGATGGTGCAGATTTTGGCTGGGCTATCGCCGATTGTCCTTGCACTGATGGCCGTTATCGGCTGAAAACTCAAGAAATGTCTTGGGGTCAGGCCGCGAGCATCGAATTTTCCGCTGAAGTTAAAAAAGGCACGATTAATTTTGATTATATCGGTCAGGTAAGGTTTTCGGTCGATGGGGATACAAAGTTTTCGGCACCAACGCCTGATGATGGGCAGTGGCATTCAGCGGCTGTAGATGTTTATGCTGGTACCAAAACCTTGCGCTGGTATGTTCGAGGCCCCTATAGTTCTCATATACCGAATACCAGCGGTTCAATTGATAATGTGCGTTTTTTATCAGGGGATCAAGATAACGATGGTATGAGCGATCAGTGGGAGTATCTCCACGGTTTTGATTTTAACAATCCGCTTGACGGCAGCGCTGACAATGATGGCGATGGTTTATCAAATGCAGCAGAACAAAGTTTTGCCACCGATGTCGATAACCCTGATACTGATAATGATGGTTTAAGCGATGGTGATGAGGTCACTCTTTATAAAACCAGACCTAATGATGATGACACTGATGGGGATAAGATACCCGATGGTTGGGAGGTGAAGTATGGCCTCGACCCAAATGATTCTAGGGATGGCGATCATGATACCGATCTCGATGGTTTTACCCATTGGCAAGAATATGTTTTAGGCTCGTCGCCCATCGACAGCGCAGATATACCCACTTTAACCACCCGCTGGCAAGAATCTTTTGACAATGGTACGTTGCCGCCGGGTTTTCGGATGGCTTCTCATGCGCAAAATCCATGGCAAGTAACGAACCGTAGCCCCACTGCTGCTAATGGTAGTCTAGGGGTTTTTCTACAGCACCGTGGTGTGACGGACTCCATTATCGTGTACACGGGGTATTTTGAGGCTGGCCAACTGAGTTTTGATTACCAGATGCGGGCGCTGGACAATAAAACGCCGAAAATGGTCTTTGAGGTTGATGGATGGAGTGATCAGACCACTTTTACCAACACCAGTACTTCCACCAAAGACTGGGAACACCATCAACATACTATTAGCAAAGGTGTTCATACCGTGCGATGGAAGTATTCCGCAGGCAATGGCACTAATATAGACTTGCCTTATGCTTGGATTGACAATATCGACTTCATTGCTATCACCGTTGATTCTGATAATGATGGTATGCCTGACTTATGGGAAGTGGCACACGGATTAGACTCAGCCCATGCGGGCGATGCTTCGCTCGATGGCGATGAAGATGGCTTAACCAATTTGCAAGAATATCAGGCCGGTAGTGATCCGTTGGTGGTTGACACTGATGGCGATGGTTTGACTGATCAACAGGAAGTTGATTTAAATACCAACCCGGCCAATCACGACAGCGATGATGATGGTTTGCCTGACGGTTGGGAAGTGCAAAATGGCCTCGACCCATTGCTGGATTCTGCCGAACTGGACAGTGATGGTGACGGTTACAGCAACCTCGAAGAATACCTCAATGGCACAGCAGCCAATGATGCTACAGCGACACCTCAGTTGATCACCCGCTATGACCAATCTTTTGAAGGTGGCCAGCTGCCTAACCTTTGGCGCGTGCCTAAAGAGGTTGTTATTAAGCAGGGCCATGATAGCGATTATACTTATTACTTCACTTACCCGGTTGACAGTGGTTGGGGTGTTGTTAGTGATAACGCCAGTGAAGGTGGGTTAAGCCTAGGGGCTGTGGCAGATACTCGTGATGCGATTGGCGATAGTTATCGGTATCAGGCGATTGCATTTTATGGTGATTTTAAAGGGGGTGAGCTGTCTTTTGATATTAAGACTGAGTTTGTCGATGATTCTGCGAGTGTGACCCTAGTTGATAATACAATCTCTGTTTATTCAATCGATAATAGCAGTGATTGGACACGAGTGACGGTGATGCTTGATAAAGGCAAACATCAGCTTAACTGGTTATTGACGTCGGCCATACACACCACTGGATCAGCGGTTTGGCTTGATAATATCGTTATTAATGCCGACAGCGATAATGACGGGATGGCTGATCACTGGGAACTCAGCTTTGGCTTGAACCCCGAGGATAGTACTGATGCTGATGGCGACCTTGACGGCGATGGCCTTAGTAATTTACTGGAGTATCAACACGACAGCAGTCCGATCAAAATCGACAGTGATGGCGATGGATTATCCGATAGCGATGAAGTAAACCAATATCATACCAGTGTGACCAAGGTGGACAGCGATGACGATGGTTTTTCTGATGATTGGGAAGTGTTATATGGGTTTAATCCTTTATTAGTTGACTCACAGGTTCTTGATACCGATGAGGATGGCTTTAGCGACTGGCATGAATGGCTATTTGCCAGCTCACCGATGGATACAACTTCAATACCCGAGGTAACCCGCCGTTATATTCAAACCTTTGACGGCCCCGAATTACCACCCGGTTTTGTCCTTGATGGTAAAGGCAATGAGTGGTGGGATAGCAACTATAATTATCGCCAACTGGTGTGCCGTTTCTCTAGCTATAATTTGTTACACACCACTTGTACGGTGCATTGGACGGTTTATCTCGATGCTGGTGAGCTTTTACTGGACACCGGATGGAATTCTTATGGTGATACTGCGGTGAAAATTAGCATTGATGATGTGCCCCAAAGCTGGCAGCACCAAGAAAGAATGCATACCGCGGGACCTTTTGTGGTCGAAAAAGGGGTGCATACCATTAGCATGTCTTTTCACACTAAAGAGCAGAATTTAAAAAATCCACCCCGTGCACTTATCGACAATATTCGTTATTTTGCCCATGGTTTAGATTCAGATGGCGACCAAATGTTGGATTCATGGGAGTACCAACATGGTTTTGATTTTGACGTTGCCGATGACTCTGAGGTTGACAGCGATAATGACGGTCTGAGCAATTTACGTGAATCAATATTGGGCAGTGACCCCAATGCGCCAGACAGTGATAACGATGGCATTAATGATGCTGATGAAGTGAATCTGTATCAAACCAATCCTACCAATAGCGATTCAGATGGTGATGGTTATCTTGATGGCTGGGAAGTTGAGCATCAATTGGATCCGCTGGTGGCCGATGGTGACAGCGTCGACAGCGATAACGATGGTTTTTCTGATGTCGGTGAGGTGCTGCTGGGTAATGACCCGAATGACCCTGATGATGCGCCGGTTGTCTATCAAACTTATATTGAGTCTTTTGAATCGATTGAAGATTTGACGACTTTACCTGCGGGTTGGCGAGTGCCGAGTTATTCTGACACTGATTGGACTGTTGGCGAAAGTTGGTTTCCCTGGCATGAGTGGATGGTTGATGGCAGTTATACCTTAAATCACGCCTTTTTAGGCTATGGCGAAGCAGCTGTGATCCAATTCAGCGGTTATTTTGCTGAGGGGGAGTTGAGGTATACTCTGTTAGATGGTTATGGCACATTGACGGTTGATAACAATGCGCCACTAGCGGTTTCTGCTGGACCCGCTAATAGGGTGTTTTTAACCGCTGGTTTTCATCAACTGACTTGGACGGTACCTTTTGAAGCGTATGACTTCAACCTATATAACCGGATGGGGCTTGATCATTTGCGCTTTTTTGCCACTGCTTTAGACAGTGATGGCGACGGTCTGCCTGATGGCTGGGAGTATGAGCAGGGGCTGGACTTAAATGACCCGCAAGATGCCTTACTCGATAACGATAATGATGGCCTTGATAACCGCGCTGAATTCGCCGCATCGACGGATGCCATTAACGCTGATACTGATGGTGATACCTTGCCTGACGGTTGGGAAGTGGCCATGGGTTTAGATCCAACCTTAGAGCAGGATGCTGATACCGATAGCGACAATGATGGTTTCACCGATATCGAAGAATTTTTACTGCTTAGTTTACCGCTTGACTCTACATCGGTGCCACAACCCACCAACCATTACCGAGAATCTTTTGAAGAAGGTTATTTATCACAAAAATGGCTTGCTGATAATGGCCAGTGGCAGTTGGATGCTAGCCAAAGTGCACAGGGGATTTATAGCCTGCGCAGTGCAGTGATTGAGTATGGAACAACTGATATCCAAACCAGAGGGTTTTTCAGCGCAGGAGAGCTAAGTTTTGCCGCACGCACAGATTCACAAGCAGGCGTTGATAAGTTGACCTTTTTCATTGATGACCAGCCCGTGGGCACCTTATCTGGCGCAAAAGGTTGGCAAAGACAACGTTTTAATTTGAGCCGTGGTTGGCACACTTTGCGTTGGCAATATAGTAAAGACTATCAACATGATATTGGCGCGGATGCGGTGTGGATTGACGATATTCGCTTCTATGGTTATGAGTCAGATGTCGACAATGATGGTTTGCCCGATGGCTGGGAAATAGACAATGGCCTTAACCCCGATGATGCCAGTGATGCGGTTGCTGATGGTGATAACGATGGTTTGACCAATTTACAAGAATATCAGCGCGGCACATTGGCCAACCAAAGTGACAGCGATGGCGACGGCGTGACTGATGCTGAGGATCTATTTCCACTTAATGCAGATCAATGGTTGGACAGCGATGGTGATGGCGTTGGCGATTATGATGATTTGGAGCCCAATTCATTACCCGGAGAATTGAGTGTGGTATCGACCAATATCACCACTTTGAAATCTGCTGGCTCGGTTGATATTGTGATTCAACGGGTTGGTGGTGCCGGGCAGATGCTGGCAGTGGATTATACCTTGGTGGATGGTTCAGCCTTGGCTGGGGTAGATTATCAGTTTAGTGCAGGCACGGTGACTTTTGCCCCCGGGCAAGTGCGCCAAACGGTGACCGTGGCACTGCACAATAATGCTGGCGCTGACAGCGAGCGGTTTTTCACTTTGATGCTGAGCAATTTGGTCGGTGAGGGCAGCTTGGGCAGTGCTGATAGCACCACGGTTGTGCTTAGAGCCTTTGGTGAAGTGGGTTTTGCCGCAACACAAATCAGAGTGAATGAATATGATGCTCAGATAAGGTTGGAAGTGCAGCGTTATGGCGGCACTGATGGCGAACTGGGCTTTTTCTATCGCACTTTTGACGGCTCAGGAGACGGCTCAGCAGTGGCTGGTCGAGATTATATTGCTTTAGATGGATATTATCGTTTTGCCGAGGGCCAAGATAAGGCGTCGATAATGATTACCGTGATGGATAATAGCATTATTGGCGATGATAAAAGCTTCTCAGTGGTGTTGATTGGCGAGCAAGATAATCAGCCGAGCATCAATCTGCCGGTCATGGCAGTCATTATGGTCGATGATGATGGCGCTGTTGATAATGACGGTGATGGCCTGACCAATGCGCAAGAGCTGGCACTGGGCACATCGCCTGATAACGCCGATACCGATGGTGACGGTGTCAATGATCGTCTTGATGCCTTCCCGCTAGACCCTTACAAAGGGGCTGTGGTGATAACGCCGTGGTTGGACTTACTGTTAAACAATATCAAGTAAATATACCAAGTGAACGTGCCAGAATGAATATACCCAGGTGACGAAAAAAGCGGGTTTTTTAAACACGATTTATGGGTTATACTCAAGGTTGGTGGCTTACCAATAGGATGTCGCATTAGCGTTTACGTTTTTGTTTAAGCGTAATGAAAGGGCAGAGCGCCGATTTAAGACCATCAATTTAATACCAATTTTAGTAAAAAGGGAAACCAGAATGAAAAAACGATTATTACCACTAGTGATGTTATTTGCTTTTTTAGGTTTTAACAGTGTTAGTCATGCCTCTACTTGGGTTTTTGCCAAAGTGGTCCTTGCTGGAAAAACTCCTCAAGGCACGTATTTAAGATTAGAGCATGCTACTTTTGGTGGTGAGCTGGTTTTTCCAAGTACACGGTTTAAAGTCGATGAGACCATGGACAACGAAATCTTGGCGATTGGTATGGCCAGCATTGCCAGCAACAAGTTGATTTTAGTCGAAACCACTCAAGATGAAGTGGCTGGTACCGAAGAGCAGCCAATGATTCGGGCAGCTTATCTGAGTAATAAGCCGATTACAGATTAATTTTCCTTTCGTTGGCTAGCGCTGACGAAAGCACTTGACCAGCAGATTGTCGACACTTCGCTGTCGATAATGCTGGTTGTCTCGTTTCATCCCCTCTCGTTTTATCCTCATGGTTTTATCATTTTCATAAGTCACAGACCCACAAAGAAATCCCCATTTAAAATTATTTTGCCACTATTTTGTCTCTTTGTTTGACAGCGTTGTCATATCCTGTCAAACTCATTCAGGCTGCTGTTTGTAACATGATTGAGAATGCGATAAACCACCGTGTTATTGGCCGTTTTGCCCGAGATTAGTTGACCAGCTAGACAGCAAAACAACACCTCAAATGACGTGCCACTTTGTTTGAAAAAAATGAGAAGATGTTGATAGGGCTGAGATTTAAATTAATTGATAAAAAGGGTTGACTTAGATGTCCAAATCAATCAACAATGAAAAGGAAGCTGAGTAACGCGGATTAGAAAAACTAATCCGTCAAATGTTCAAAAACGTGTTATCACCACTTAAACATCAGTTGAACAAAACTCAAAGCAAACGTAACCTAATTGATTATCAGGATTTATTGACCCCTAATTATGAAAAACCTAACTGTCCTCAACATTATTATTCTCGTCGTCGTCGTGATTGTCAAATCACCGCGGGGAGCCTTGTTGAGTCGGTAAAGAATTATCCTGAACAACAAACCCCCCGCTCCGAAAGGACCGGGGGGTTTTGTTGTTTAAGGGCCATCGAGAATAGTTGCATCAAGGCATTTAGAAGCCAACGTTTAGCGTGAACGCGCAAATTAATGCTTGCGGCAAACTAGAATCATGTTATAGAAGGGGTGGGAGAATCTATTCATCAATCTGTAGACTGATAAAGGTGGTATTTTGAGGTCAGGTTGGCAATAAAAAACAGTGGTTTTCACTGTGATGGGTTCATCAAATAACACCAGAAATATAAACAAAGAGTAGAGTACAATGGCGAAAAAAACAGCAGAGTTCATTTGGTTTAACGGCGAGTTGGTTCCATGGCAAAATGCCCAGATCCACGTCTTAAGTCACGGCCTTCACTATGGCTCATCGGTGTTTGAAGGGATCCGGGTGTATGACACACCAAATGGCCCACAAGTATTCCGCTTGGAAGATCACGTACAACGTTTGTTCGATTCAGCAAAAATTTATCGAATGGACATTCCTTACACTTTAGAAGAAATAATGCAGGGCTGTAAAGACGCGGTCAGCAAAAATGGCCTTAAATCGGCTTATCTTCGTCCTATCGCCTTTTTGGGCGATGTTGGTTTGGGTTTAACCCCACCAAAAGTCCCTTGTGATGTGGCCATTGCTGGCATGGAGTGGGGCGCTTATTTGGGTGAAGAAGGGCTGAAAGATGGCGTTGATGTATGCATCAGTT
This sequence comes from Phenylobacterium sp., assembly GCA_047617105.1. Classification (GTDB taxonomy): domain Bacteria; phylum Pseudomonadota; class Gammaproteobacteria; order Enterobacterales; family Alteromonadaceae; genus JABSOG01. The sequence goes on from JBLGCB010000034.1 coordinate 10,674, forward strand.
CGTGGCAGCGTTTGGCACCAAATACCATGCCTACAGCCGCCAAAGCCGGGGGCAATTATTTGTCTTCGCAGTTGATCACCACAGAAGCGAAACGTCACGGTTATCATGAAGGTATCGGATTAGACGTCAATGGTGCGGTCAGTGAAGGTGCTGGCGAAAATTTATTTGTGATGAAAAAAGGCGTCATTTATACGCCACCGACAACCGCGGGTATTTTACCGGGTTTGACCCGCGACACCGTGATGATTTTGGCCAGAAAAATGGGTTATGAAGTTCGTGAAGAATCGATTGCCAGAGAAGCGTTATATTTGGCTGATGAGATTCTAATGTGTGGTACTGCGGCAGAAGTGACCCCAGTACGTAGTGTTGACCAGTTGCCAGTCGGTAACGGTAAACGTGGTCCTATCACAGAAAAGATTCAAGATGCGTTCTTCGGCTTGTTCTCGGGTAAAACCGAAGATGAGTGGGGTTGGTTGGAACCATTAGTTTAAGTTATTAAACCTTTACCGCTAATGCGGAATGTTGTGGCAACAACAATGTTGTCCTACAGAAAAAATAGAGCGTTACATGGATGTGCCGCCATTTCAACTTGTTGAAATGTAAGCGAAGTTCCACTTGCTTGAACGCAGCGGTTCCGGAAATCTCACAGGGATGTGAGTTTCAGGACGATAATTAGATACAGAAGCAGGATTTAGACAATGCCAAAATTAAGAAGTGCAACAGTAACCCAAGGCCGCAACATGGCGGGTGCCCGTGCACTCTGGCGTGCCACCGGGGTAAAAGACAGTGATTTTGGTAAGCCAATCATTGCTGTGGTTAATTCATTCACTCAGTTTGTACCAGGGCATGTGCATTTGCAGCCACTGGGCCAGCTGGTCGCCAGAAGTATTGAAAAAGCAGGCGGCATCGCCAAAGAATTTAATACCATTGCGATTGATGATGGTATTGCCATGGGACATAGCGGGATGCTTTATTCGTTACCCTCACGTGATCTTATTGCTGATTCTGTAGAATACATGGTAAACGCCCATTGTGCTGATGCTATGGTCTGTATCTCCAACTGCGATAAAATCACCCCAGGCATGTTAATGGCGGCTTTGCGCTTGAATATTCCAGTGGTTTTCGTCTCCGGCGGACCAATGGAAGCAGGCAAAACCAAATTGTCTGATCAAATCATCAAACTGGACTTGGTTGACGCGATGGTTATGGGCGTCGATCCTAGCGTCTCTGATGAGCAATCTGAGCAAGTAGAACGTTCAGCTTGTCCTACCTGCGGTTCGTGCTCAGGCATGTTTACCGCCAATTCAATGAATTGTTTAACCGAAGCCTTAGGTTTGTCTTTACCGGGCAACGGCTCTATGTTGGCGACCCATAGCCAGCGTGAAGATTTGTTTTTAACTGCTGGTCAACGTATCGTCGAATTGTGTGAAGCCTATTACACCAATGATGACCCGCGCGCGTTACCGCGCAATATCGCCACCAAAGCTGCTTTTGAAAACGCCACCTGTCTTGATATCGCGATGGGCGGCAGCACCAATACCGTATTACATCTGTTGGCCGCGGCGCAAGAAGGTGAAGTTGACTTCACCATGGCCGATATCGACAGATTGTCTCGCATCGTACCTCACCTTTGTAAAGTCGCCCCTTCAACCCCTAAATACCATATGGAAGATGTGCATCGCGCCGGTGGCGTGATTGGCATTTTGGGTGAATTGAATCGGGCCAAATTATTAACCACAGACTTACCTCATGTTGGCGGTGATAGCCTGCAAGCTGTGATTGACAAGTGGGACATCGCCACCACTACCGACCAAGCGGTGAGAACCTTTTATCAGGCGGGACCTGCCGGTATCCGCACCACCAAAGCCTTCAGCCAAAGCTGTGTCTATCCTAGCGTTGACGATGACCGCGAAAACGGTTGTATTCGTACTCGCGAATTTGCCTACAGTCAGGATGGCGGTTTGGCAATGCTTAAAGGTAACTTGTCAGAAAATGGTTGTATCGTTAAAACCGCTGGTGTTGACGCCGATAGCCTAACCTTTCGTGGTCCAGCGGTGATTTTTGAAAGCCAAGATGACGCGGTGAGCGGCATCCTTAACGGTTTGGTCAAATCCGGTGATGTGGTGATCATTCGTTATGAAGGTCCAAAAGGTGGACCGGGTATGCAAGAAATGTTGTATCCAACCAGTTATTTAAAATCAATGGGATTAGGTGCCGAATGTGCGCTGATCACCGATGGCCGTTTTTCAGGTGGCACCTCAGGGTTGTCTATTGGCCATGTTTCTCCAGAAGCGGCGAGTGGCGGCAATATTGCGCTGGTTAACGCCGGTGATGAGATTGCCATTGATATTCCTAACCGTACTATCGAGATTTGCATCAGCGATGATGAACTCAGTGCGCGCCGGGTGGCAATGGATGAAAAAGGTCCGCTGGGCTGGAAGCCGCTTGACCGTCATCGTCCGATTTCTTTTGCGCTGAAAAACTACGCGATGTTTGCCACCAGTGCCGATACCGGTGCTGTGCGTGACCAGTCGAAACTAGAGGGATAAACCATGGCTTTACCACTACCATCAAAGACCAAGGTCGGTCCAAAACGAGACTATTTTCAGCAAATCATGCTGGCATCGATTTATGACTTGGCGGTCGAAACCGATTTGTCCAAGCTCGAAAAAGTGTCAAAGAAACTCGATAATCAGGTGTGGTTGAAGCGCGAAGATATGCAGCCGGTCAATTCATTTAAGTTGCGTGGTGCTCACAATAAAATTAAACAACTGACTAGCGAGCAAAAAAGCTGTGGTGTGGTGACGGCCTCTGCGGGCAATCACGCCCAAGGCGTTGCGCTGTCAGGGGCCTCACTAGGCATCAAGGCGACGATAGTGATGCCTATCACGACCCCTGAGATTAAAGTCACCGCGGTGCGCGGTCATGGTGGTAAAGTTATTTTGCATGGTGAGTCTTTTGATGAAGCCAATGATTATGCTCAGCAATTGGCTAAAACCGAAGGCGCGACGTTTATTCCGCCGTTTGATGATGCCGATGTTATCGTCGGTCAGGGCACCATCGCCAAAGAATTATTGCAGCAAAACCCCAATATTGAGCGGGTATTTATTCCGGTCGGTGGCGGTGGTTTACTGGCAGGTATGGGGGTTTACATCAAAACCTTGTTGCCAGAAGTTCAGGTCATCGGGGTAGAGTTTGAAGAATCGGCTTGTTTAAAAGTGGCATTAGAAGCGGGTAAGCCAGTATCGCTGGCCCATGTTGGTCAGTTTGCTGATGGTGTCGCGGTCAGAAAAATTGGCAACGAAACGTTTAAGCTGGCGCAACTGTATTGTGATGAAGTGATCACCGTGACCAGTGATGAAATCTGTGCCGCCATCAAAGATATCTACAATGATGTTCGAGCTATTCCAGAGCCATCAGGGGCGTTGTCTCTGGCGGGGCTGACCAAGTATTTACAGCAGCATAATTTGCACGGCACCCAGGCAGCGGCGATTTTGTCCGGGGCCAATATGAATTTTGATACCTTGCGTTATATTTCAGAACGCACCGCCTTAGGTGAAAAAACCGAAGCCGTGCTGGCGGTGACCGTTGATGAACGTCCGGGCAGTTTTCGCCATTTCTGTGAAGACATCGGTGATCGGGTGATCACCGAATTTAACTATCGTTATTGTGATGGTAATAAAGCGCAAATTTTTGTCGGCATTCGGTTGACCGAAGGAGCGGCGGAGTTGGCGCAAATTCACCAGTTACTGCGCGACAAAGGTTATGCTTTTACCGACTTGTCTGATGATGAGTTTTCTAAGCAGCATGTGCGTTATATGGTGGGTGGCAAACCAAAGCGAGCGCTGGTTGAGCGGGTCTATCACTTTGAGTTTCCGGAGCATCGAGGTGCACTCAGTAAGTTTTTAACTGCCATGGGCGATCGTTGGAATATTTCTTTATTTCATTATCGCAACCACGGTAGTGCCATTGGCGAAGTACTGGCGGCATTTGAAGTCAGTGAAGCACAGGAGTTGGCATTCCACCGTTTTTTGAAAGAGTTGGGCTACAGTTATTTAGATCAGACTCACAACGCCGGGTATCGGCTCTTTTTACAACATTAATGGCACGATATTATGAGCATGACAGAAACAGATCACATCCAAACTGCACCGGGTGCAATAGACGAACAGCAGGAAGACATTATGAATAAAGAACTATTATCCGGTGCCGAAATGGTAGTACGGTCATTAAAAGAATTGGGTGTTGAATACATCTTTGGTTATCCCGGTGGTACTGTGCTGGATATCTATGATGCGATTTTCCGTCAAAGTGATATTGCCCATATTTTAGTTCGCCATGAACAAGCCGCCACCCATATGGCTGACGGCTATGCCCGAGTCACTGGTGAAGTTGGGGTGGTGTTGGCGACTTCTGGTCCTGGTGCCACTAACTGTGTGACTGGTATCGCCACCGCTTATATGGATTCGATTCCTATGGTGGTATTGTCAGGTCAGGTGCCTACCACGTTAATCGGTGAAGATGCCTTCCAAGAAACCGATATTGTCGGTTGTACTCGAATGATTGTTAAGCACAGTTACAACTGTCGTTCACCAGAAGATATTCCTTCTTTGATTGCCAAAGCCATGTATCTGGCCAAAACCGGCCGACCTGGTCCGGTGGTGATTGAATTGCCCAAAGATATGGTAAATCCTGCGCATAAATTTGAATTTAAGATGCCGGGTGAAATCAAAATGCGTTCTTATAACCCGGTCAGCAGTGCCACGGTTGAGCAAATACAACAGATGGTCGAGGCCATTGGTGAGTCTGAGCGTCCGGTGATATATACCGGTGGCGGTATTGTTAACGCCAATGCTGCGCCGCAGTTATTGGCATTCGCCGAAAAAATCAACGCCCCGGTGACCAATACCCTGATGGGATTAAGTGGTTTTCCTGGTACTCACGCTCAATTCGTTGGGATGCTGGGGATGCATGGCAGTTATACCGCCAACAAAACCATGGCCAACTCAGATTTAATTATCGCTTTGGGTGCGCGCTTTGATGACCGAGTGACCAATGCGGTCAACAAATTCTGCCCTGACTCTAAACTGGTTCATGTTGACATTGACCCGACCACGCTGGATAAAATCGTTCATGCCAACTTGCCAATAGAAGGTTCAGTAGATGTGGTGCTTAATCAAGTGCTTGAACTGATGAATGAAGATGCGTTGACGTATCCAGAGCGAACCGATTGGTGGCAGCAAATTAATCAATGGCGTGAGTTTTCGGTTGAGACTTATGACAAAGAAGACGGCGTGATCAAACCACAAACGGTCATCGAAACCCTGTATAAAGTGACCGAAGGCAAAGCGTATATCTCTTCGGATGTGGGTCAACATCAGATGTTTGCGGCACAGTATTATCCGTTTGATAAACCCCGTCAGTGGGTCAATTCTGGTGGTGCGGGCACCATGGGCTTTGGTTTCCCGGCAGCGATGGGCATTAAAATGGCTTTTCCTGATGAACAGGTGGTTTGTGTCACTGGTGATGGTTCGATTCAAATGAACATTCAAGAACTGGCGACGTGTTTGCAGTACAACTTGCCGGTGAAAATCATTTCATTGAATAACGGTGCACTGGGCATGGTACGGCAGTGGCAGGACATGATTTATGGTGAGCGTCATTCTTCATCATATATGGGTTCGTTGCCTGATTTTGTCAAACTGGCTGAGGCTTATGGTCACGTCGGGATTAAGATCACCAAGCTGGATGAGTTAGAAAGTGGTTTGGAAAAAGCGATGTCGTTAACCGACAAACTGGTATTTGTTGATATTATCGTCGACCAGAACGAACACGTATATCCGATGCAAATAAAGTATGGTGCGATCGATGATATGTATATCCGTAAAGGTCTGAAAGCCTAATCGTTAAAAAGTTAAGTAACAGAAGTTAAGTAATAAAATAAGTAGGTTATTGGTCACAAGACCAATAACCGCAGGAGAGAGTCAAATGCGACAAATATTATCAATATTAATGGAAAACGAAGCAGGTGCATTGTCCAATATGATTGGCCTGTTTTCACAGCGTGCGTTAAACATCGAAAGTTTGACCGTGGTACCGACCGTTGACAGAACCCTGTCACAGGTCACGCTTAACACCATTTCAGACCAACGCACCATCAGTCATATTGCCAAGCAAATCAACAAGCTGATTGACGTTGTCAGCGTGACGGTGCTGACGGACAGTAACTTTAGAAAGCTGATGGGTGATGAACTCGAAGAGGCGCCTGAGCCGGTCTCTTCAGTGCGTCCGCAAGGCATTTCGAGTGTTAATTATAGTTAAGCCAGTCCGTAAGTCGTCTGGTCCGACATTTCGGTTAATGGTGCGCCAGGCTGTGTGAAAAGTCTCCAAGAGTACCGCTGAATCACGGAATATGTTCGAACAAGGCTTGTTTATGACTGCAAGGTCACGCGTGGGCACAAAAAGCGTGACCACCCTACGTCATTTTATCGCTGGTTTGGAGTTTTTACACAGGCCGGCGCATTGCGCCAATTTCGCGTCGTCCACATCTCACATCCCTCATTACATACGTATTCAATTTGACCGTTCCTGTCGAGTAGCCGATATTGAGATTGATTTTTAATCATTCAGCAATATCTAACAGGAATGCACAATGAAAACAAAAATAGTAGCGCCCAAGATCAGCGCCAAGCTAAAAGCCTGGCTTATCACCTTCTTATTGATGTTAACCCCCTTAATACCCAGCGTTGCGTTAGCAGATGGTTGGTTAGACAATGATGCCAACGCCATCTGGCAACGTGCGCCTGGAGTCTATAAAGAAGGCGACGATTGGTATGTGATTTTTCACGGCGCAGCGGGTGATACTGATGTGAAGCTTCAGGGCGACTTTACCAACGGTACCAGCAATGCGCTGAGTTTAACCCGCACACCGGATGGGCTGTTTTGGTGGTTTAAAGGCACCGACGCCAGCTTTAGCCGGGCACCGCTTCATGGCGATAAGTATTTATTCTCATTGGTTCGCGACGGGGCGACCATCACTTTTCAAGACCCAGCCGCGCGTTGGGTGACCACCTCTAATTTGACCTTGGGTCAATCACGCATTCATTTATCTGACGACTATCAATGGCAAAGTACCGCTTGGCAGCGTCCTGGTCAGGACAAACTCAATATCTATCAATTACATCCGCTGCGCTTTACCGACCGCAATGGTGGCACGCCATTACAAGAAGTGACCGAAGAGCTGGATAATGATGGCAGCAACGATTATATCAACAACCTTGGTGTCACCGCGGTGCAATTGTTGCCGGTTAATGAGTTTGCCGGAGATTTAAGCTGGGGTTATAACCCGTCATTCTTTTATGCCATCGAATCATCATTTGGCGGCCCTGATCACCTTAAAGCGATGGTCGATAAAGCCCATCAAAATGGCATTGCGGTGATTTTAGATCTCGAATTTAATCATGTAGCCACTGGCGACAATATTCTCTGGGCATTGGATAATACCACCTATATTGATGGCGATACCGTGTGGGGTGGTTTGTATAATTTTGACGACCCGGTGGCAAAACATTTCTTAATTCAAAACGTGTTATATCTGGCCAAAGAATTTCATATTGATGGCTTTCGTTTTGATCACACCAATACCATTCACAATACCAGCAGTGGTTTTGTCACTGTGCAAGGCAGCGGTGGTGGTTGGGACTTTTTGCGTGAGTTATATGGCAAAACCAAAGCGCTGGACAGCAATATTTGGTTCACCGCCGAAGAGTTGCCAGATTGGTGGGGTATCACTGCTGATGATGCCGGTAGCAAAGTAGCAGGCAGCCGCCATGGGCCAATGGACAGTCAATGGGTTGACACTTTTCATGATAATTTCAAAGCAGTATTAACTGGTGGTAACCTTGATGGGTTATGGTCGGTATTTGGCCATTTTGGTGATGGCTGGCAAGATGCGACGGTATATACTGAGTCTCATGATGAAGTGGGTAATACCGATGACCGTATTGCCAAACGGGGTCGCGACGGCAAAGGTTGGGAAATGAGCCAGATTGCGCTGGCAGGCACGGTGTTATCTCGCGGTACCCCAATGGCCTTTATGGGCCAAGAAGCAGGCGAAACCACCCAGTTTCATATTGACTGGTGGGATGATCGCATCCCGTTAACCAGTTATGAAACCGACCCTAGTCGACAAAAGATGCTGAGCTGGTATCAAAAGATGAATGAAATTCGTGGCAATGACTTAACCACTTTGGCCAGCGGCGATAGTTGGGTAACCCATATTCATAACGATAACGGCATTGCCACATTCACCCGTGCTGATGGCAAATATGTGGTGGTGATGAACTTTAAAGCCACCACTTGGTTTGATTATGATGTCGGCGTATCCGGCTATTATCGCGAACTGGCCAATACCAGCTGGCCACAATATAACCTCAGTGGCACCACCTTGGCCAGTCGCGGCGAGGCACAGGCGTTTACCATCAGCAATGTACATATCCCGGCTTATGGCGTGGTGGTATTGCAAAAAGAGGCGCTAGCCCCTGTCAGTGTTGATTTCAGTTGTCAAAATGGCTGGACCCAATGGGGTCAAAATGTTTATGTGGTGGGCAATATTGCCGCATTAGGCAATTGGGACAGCAACAATGCGGTGAAACTGGCCGCGACAGGTTATCCTACTTGGACGGGCAATCTTACTGGATTACCCGCCAATACCACCATTGAATGGAAATGCATTAAACGCGATGTTGGCGCGGTGGTTTGGCAGTCGGGTGGCAATAACTCGGTGACGACTTCAGCTGGTGGTAGTGTCAGTAGTGTTGGCGCTTTTTGACCCGTAACTATTCAGCGCACTCATCTTTCGCCCCATAACGGCGTTATTTTCGTACTCAAACAGTTACATATGATCTATATGCGCCTATTTTCCGTGCGACAATGCCTTGTTCTGAAACGAAATCTAAGCACGCTGAAAAGTTACTAGTAAGGGGAGTGATATTTAAATGTTGCGCCATAGAGGTGATTTTTTGTTGCCTCTATGGTTAATTGTTATATGATAATTAGCAAATAACACCAATGAATATGGGTTAACTGTGTTTAGTAAAGAAACGATTGATAGTTTTGCAGCTTACCGACAACACTACAGTGAGCATGGTTGGGTCAGTATTGGCAATTTTTTTGCACCAGATGCGGCCATGCAACTTTCAGCGCTGGTTGAACAAGCGACGGCGCAGCAGTCACTGTGGAGTATGGCCACTTTGGTGCAGGGCAAAGCCTTTGTCTCTAAAATGAATGATTACCTCAACGAACCTCCACAGGTGCGCAGTTATTTTATTGCTGAATTGTTACGTTATGCTCAGCAAAATGACTTTCAATACTTTTATGAATATATTCGTCTTATTGGCGAAGAAGAGCAGGTTCCACCAATTTTACAGGCGATGGCTGATTTAATGGCTGCCACTGACGTGGTGGATATGCTTAAGGCCATTGTAGGTCTTGATGAGCAGGTTAACATTGATGCCCAACTGACGCGTTACAGAGCGGGTCACTTTCTTAAACAGCACAATGATGAAATAACAGGTGATGCTAAAACAGGTGCGGCACAGCAGCGTAAAGTCGCTTATATTTTGGGCTTAAGCCAAGACTGGCAGGCGGATTGGGGGGGCTTGTTGCATATTAAAAACGATCAAGATCAGATTATCAAATCTTTCACCCCGGCATTTAACACCATTACGCTGTTTAAGGTCCCGACAGCGCATTTTGTCTCGCAGGTGAGCAATTATTGCCCAGCGTCGAGGTTTAGTATTGCGGGTTGGATCAAAGAAGGCTAAATTATTTGCGTTAATGGTGCGCGAGGTTGTGTGAAAAGTCTCCAAGAGTACCGTGAATCATGGGATATGCTCGAAAAAGGCTTGTTTATGACTGCAAGGTCACGCGTGGGCACAAAAAGCGTGACCACCCTACGTCATTTCATCGCTGGTTTGGCGTTTTGACACAGGCTGGCGCAGTGCGCACCTTACGAAGGCACGACAATAGAAGGAAACGCAGATGATTCAGTGACGAATTGACCAAACGCGGCATGTTCTTTGACTTTAAATGTCGCTTCAGTGCTGAAGTTAGTTTGTTCGGTAATATCACAAAATGCGGCAAAACTCTGAGTGATATCAATTTGAGTCTGGGTGCTGTTATTATTCATCATTTTTCCTTATATTGATTTGAATGCGTATTCAGCTAAATCGCAAAAATGCCCATTCGCATGATTTTCGAGCACCATACTAGCCGTTGTTTTGTCGCGCTGTCAACAACATTTTTCCAATATGCTTGTTTTGTGTGATTTTAATGTGGGTTTTATGTTAATTTTTTGATTCAGATCAAAAAAACAAATTAAAAAAAAATCCCTGACCAAACGGTAAGGGATTTTATCACTAGTCAGTGTCAGCGTGCTTAGATTTCGCTTCAGAACAAGGCATTTGCGCACGCAGAACAGGCGCATATAGGTCATATGCAACTGTTTGAGTACGAAAATAACGCCGTTATGATGCGAAAGATGAGTGCGCTGAAATTAATAGCAAGTTATCTCAGTCCAAAACCAATTACTGGCAGTGGGGGTTTCCCAAGTGCCAGGGTTGTTTTTAGCGGTAAAGCATTTACCGGCGTGAGTTACCTTCTGACCATCAGTCGCTTTAGTCTTGCCTGCTTCCCATACGGTAAAGTCAGGTCCTGGGACAGTTGGGTCTGTTGGATCAGTCGGGTCCGTTGGATCAGTCGGGTCTGTCGGATCAGTTGGGTCTGTCGGGTCCGTTGGATCAGTCGGGTCCGTTGGATCAGTCGGGTCCGTTGGCGTTGTATCGCCTACTTTGACAAACTTCCACGGTCCACCAGCATCAGGCTGGTCACCTTTTGTCCACCATAAATTTTGATAGATAGAGCCTTGGTAAGCCACTTGTTGACCGCTTTGGCCATACACCTTACTGACATCCCAACCTTCAACACCACCGTTGTCTGGCTCGCCAGTATCAGGACCACCAGGCATATCCGCGTCAGCAATGATGCGTATGGTTGGCCAGTTGGCGTGAGAGCCGTAAAGGTTGGTCACACATTTTTCATAACCATCTTCTACCAGTGCTGAGTAGGCTGTTTGGAAACCGACCAATTCACATTCAAAAGATTGGCCTTCAGGGCGATCTGAGTAGTATTTCCAGTTGCCATCCCAATTGGTATATAGCACATCAGTGGCACCGTTGAGATTAAGACTGCCGTATGGGGTTTGCTGCCAGCAGGTATTTACTTCGTCTGCTTCAATTGGAATTTGATAATGTGCGGCTAAACCTTCCCAGTAACGAATACGGTTAACCGGTTGGCCTTTGGTGCGGTTTTGCTCGCCACACTCAATACCACCGTTGATGACATTGATGGTGGTGCCAAAGCCGTAACCGATACCGGCTGCCGTTTCCCGTTGTGATGGTTCCCAGGTACGGTCGATAACATGTAACATGGCAGGTTTTGGCGCTTGTGGTGTTAAGAAGAACCAAATGGCAGACGCTAGGTTTAACCATGAGTCAGCCACTAAACCCGGGTTTTTCAACAGTACTGATGCATCGCCGTTAAACATGACTTCAGAGAACGCACCATAGTTAAAGTGATAAGACAGTTGCTTAGCACCACGACCAAAGTAACCCTGGCCTGGTTCACATGGCCAGCGAGCATTCTGCCAATCGTTTTGACCACAACCCGTCCTGTAACCTTCTTGACCTTCTGACCAGCCCATTTCACGAACGTGAACTAGCGCTTGTTGCCATTCTTCAAGGCCATTAGGGTTATCTGAGGTATTGTCGGTAGAAATGTGGCCACCGGTTTCTTGTGAGAAGTGAGCAAAGGCAGTAACGATAGATTTTTCACAAATGGCATCTGAATCACGTCCGTCAGTATATTCACCGCAAAATGCCGGGAATTTACCAATCGCACGTAAAAAACGGGTATAAGTGTATTCCGGTGCAGCCATCTGAGTGAGGAAATTCCACTGAGATTGAGGGAAAACTCGTTCAACACGTTTTACGTTTTCTGGATTTGATGCCGCGCCTGGTACAATCGCGTCGACGATGGTATTGCTGCGAGTTTCAAGCGCTTTTGCCCAGACCTTATACATTGGATCGGGCGTTTTAGCGGTCTCTGTTGCATTGACTTGTATATCAGAGACAACGTAACCATTGGCGTTTGTTGGATCGATTTCTGGGTTCATTGCATAACAGTTTACAGCAAAGGTACAACCGATAATTGATGATAGTAAATTTCTTTTGAACATCGTTATATTCCTATTTGTTATTAATATTATTTTATTAGATCGCCAACAGGATAGACATTATTGTTAATAATGTAAAGAATATATGTGCTAAATTTTTACATTTCTATTCATTTTTATTCATCTTTTTGTATCCCTATGTAACGATTTGTATCTTAGATATTTATCTATTAGCTGAGATTTATCTGAGAAAAAGGGCGTGGGTGGAGGTGTTGGTCCGTGTTTGCAGTAGGTTAAAACGGGGAACTTTGCTTAAGTTTTGCTTGAATGATGAAGCTAAATGGTGCGCAGAGGCGCACCCGTTAATTTATTCGATATTTTGTTGCAACGCCATAATATCCCTCAATGCGGCAATGGGATCTTGGTCGAGGGCATAACAATAATGGACGAATTCACCGACGACCATTGAGCGGGTCAGTTGTTCGGTCTTGCCGATAAACGCATTGACGGGGCATATTTATTTTCATTCGATATCTTGCTGCAACGCCATAATATCCTTTAATGCGGCAATCGGGTCTTGGTCGAGGGCGTAACAATAATGGACGAATTCACCGACGTCCATTCTGCGGGTCAGTTGTTCAGTCTTGCCGATGAAAGAGTGCGGCATATTGATTTTCTCTGCGACCACTCGCATGGTGTAATTGCGTTCACGGCGCAGATTTTTTAAATAATCTGCCATATTCTTATTGGCGACTTTTGCTTTAAATTTCATTGGTTAACCCTGCCTTGTGCGTTATGACGTGTTCAAACATGAATATACTGGCCTGATAAATTAAATACTAGCATGATAACTATGCCGTGCAAGTCTGCTATGCGCTTATTTTGATATAAGTATCATTTTTGTTTCTGTTTTGTCATAAATAAGTGGTTATTATCGGATCTGAATTTTGAATGCTGTTATTTTTGGCTAAAACAGATCCGATGTCGATTGAATTTGATCGGCAAACACTTAATTCAAACACTGGGATGTAGCTGGCATCAATATTGCTTTTAACTATTCGCCAGAGCTGGATCAGGCGCTGATTATCCTTGGTGACGACAAATCACTAAGGTTATTGATCTGATTGCCGATGGATGAGTCAACAACTTTCCATGGGACGGCAACTATTGGCCGCCTGCTAAGCCATCATTAGCCATCATTAGCCATCATGAGCAAGCGCTGGCAAGAATTACAGACCGTGGTCACATAAGGTGATAGGTCGCGAGGAGTATATTGATGAAAACATACTGTCGACAAACTATCCGTCCTCTGGGCAATCGCCTAGGGTATGGTTTAGGTTTCAGCTTAGCTGCTGCGCTGGTTTTGATTGGCTGTTCATCCAATGAAGTGCCGCAAAATAAGCGTGCTGATAGCGGCATTTACCGCGCAAATGGCAGCGCTAGCAAATTTCAAGTACGTCCCCCAGGTGGGATGGTGCGAATGCCGCAGGGCGATAGCTGGACCGGGGCACCGATGACCGGAGCCGATGAGGCGAATGGTCCTTATCGCAAGAACATTAATGATTATGTGCGTGGCATGATGCACCAGTTGGTCAGTAACTTGCAGTACGTCAATAATCAGACGCCGATAGGGGTGTCGAGTTTTGTTTCTCTTGATTCAAATCTCAAAGAAACCTCTTTATTGGGCTATCAGCTTGCTGAAAGTTTTATCCATGAAATCCATCAGGTGGGTATTCCGGTGATTGATTATAAAACCATGGACTTTATAAGGGTAACCGCACAAGGCGATTTTATTTTTAGTCGGGATTTTTTGGAGCTACAATCGGCGGTGCCGATTCAGTATATTTTAACCGGCACGGTGGTCAAACATCAGGGCGGTTATTTGCTCAATGCTCGAATCATTGGTTTGGTATCCAAAGCGGTGGTGGCTTCTGCGCAGGGGTTTATTCCCCATCGCGTCGCAAACACACTGATACGAAGTGATGGTAGTGACGGCATCATGCGCTAATCACGCTGAACAGTTACAATCAAATACAGAATTTTTTATAAGGGTAGAATTATGAAAGTGATCACGGTTTTTATCAGCGTTACACTATCGATGGTGTTAAGTGGTTGTATGTCAACGTTTTTTGCCGAAGACTCACGTTTATGTATTGGTGATAACGGGGTTTACCAGCGTTGTGAGGGGGCCCAAACCTATGCGATGGCCTCAAACGCGCCGATCATAGCCCCTGGCATGTCGATTGAAGAGCAACAACGTGAACTGTCGATGGCTTCAATGCATGACAATCAAAGCTTGTTTGAGCCAGGTTATCATCACAAAGTGTTAGGTGAATATGTCGAGCAATTGGCGATTAACCTGATGCAAAGTGTTGACGGTCAGTCTTTTGATGGCCCGGTGGCGATTACTTCTTTTGTTCAGTTTGATTCGACCCTCAATCGCTCAGATATTTTGGGCAATCAATTATCAGAATTGTTTTTTGTCGAGTTGCAACAATTTGGCGTGCCGGTGATAGATTATAAAGTCACCCCGTCGATTAAAGTGACTTCAAGTGGTGACTTTGTTTTCTCTCGTAACCCCAAAGACTTAGCACGCCAGCAATCGGTTGGTTATGTGCTCAGCGGTACTTTAATGGCATCAGACCGGGGTGTGGTTGTTAATGCTCGAATCATCAACCTTAAAAACCAAGGTGTGGTGGCAACGGCGAAAGGTTTGATCCCGAGCTTTGTTTTACCTGGTATTTATACTGCCTCTCGATAGGGAGGCGTGAGCAAGTGCCGCATCTTTTGTAGTTTGGTGATGCCCACATCCATGTAGTGTGTCCTGTCGGCGTCCTGCCTCCACTTCGCGGGGACAGAAGCCCAATGGTCCGACATCTCGGTATTCGCTTCAGTTCCCACTCACCCTCACCGTTCCACACATGCCTTAATCTCGGCATAACGATACTGTTCCAATACCCCAAAACCGCGCATTCTGCGCGCTTTCACCTTGGTAAAAAGCGGCACTGTCATACCACATAAAAAGCGGGTCAAACAATCTACCGATGGTGGGGTGGGGCTGGCCTCAATCAACTCATGACACAAGCTGCCTAAATCAACACTGTCGAGCGGTTTTAATGGCTGTTTTTGTGGCAACACCGCGACTGAACCATCACACACCGAACAATGGCCGCAGGGTGCCGTTAACTGATGATCACCAAAATAGGCAGACAATTGCTGACTCAAACATTGATTGCTTTGAAATAACGCCAGCATATGATGAATCCGCTCAATTTCGCTTTGCTCTTTGCTTTTAAAGGTGGCAAATAACTCATCGGCTACCTGACGGCCATCAAATTGAGGCTGGGTGATGCGAAAAACATCGGTCATTTGTTTGCTTTCAAGTTCGATATATTGCTTGTCATGAAAATATTCTAATGCGGTGAGTACTCTGCTACGCTCGGCAGAGTAACGCTGATACAGACGATCAAAATTTATCGTACTCCACACTCTCGCTTTGTCTGACGTTTGTAATAATGCATTGACGAAATCTTGCCGCTCGCCCTGAAATTGATTAATCAATTGTTGTTCACTGACCAATAACTTATAACGAAACTCGGCAAAATAAGCATATAACGGCTCTATAATGCCTTTGAGTTGCAAATATACCAGCAGGGTTTTTAGTGGCAACTGGCGAATATTACACTGGTTAGACAGCGGGTAAATCATGATTTCCCACTGATCGCTGCCACTGGCGGTGGTCTCGTTGATTTGTTGCAACACGGTTTCAATGCCCGATAGTTCAGGGGTATCACCATAGACGAAGTTTTCTAGCACATTGAGGTTGTCACTGTTGGCCAATACCACGCAACGAGAAGGTAAACCATCGCGTCCGGCACGGCCAATTTCTTGGCTGTAGTTTTCAATCGACTTGGGTAAATCATAATGGATCACCCGACGAATATTACTTTTATCAATGCCCATGCCAAAAGCGATGGTGGCGACGATACAATGAATCTCGCTCTGCATAAACTTCAATTGCACATCCTGACGAACTTCGTGTTTCATGCCGGCATGGTAGGCGGTGGCGCTAACGCCATTATTGGTCAGATAACTGGCGACGTCTTCGGCGGTTTTTTGTAAGGTGACGTAGATGATGGTCGCTTGGTTGGCCGTTTGAGCTGGGTCCTCAGCTTGGCCCTGATTAAAGTTTTGAGCCAGGTTAGCCAGTAATTGCTGATTTTTATTGTCTTGGCTTACCGCTTCAACGCCCAGATGTAGATTCGGCCGATAAAACCCAGTAACGACAACATTGGCCGGGGCGATGGAAAATTTGTTTTGCATGTCTTGGATAACAGCCGGGGTGGCAGTGGCGGTTAATAACATGGCCTGGGGAATATTAAATTCTTGCTGATATTGTGGCAGCTTTAAATAATCTGGGCGAAAGTTGTGGCCCCATTCTGAGATACAATGCGCCTCATCCACCACCAACAATGACACTGGCACCCGGCTCATCAGTTGACGAAAACGTTCATTCTTCAGTCGTTCCACTGAAATCATCAGAATTTTGATCTGACCGTTGTTAATGCCTTGCATCACTGCGGATGCCTGCTCGCTGGTTTGGCTTGAATCGATGCTGGCGGCGGCAATATTTTTACTGGCGAGAAAGTCGAGTTGGTCTTTCATCAATGCCAGCAGCGGAGAAACCACCAGGGTCAGATTGGGCATATGTAAGGCGGCCAATTGATAACATAATGATTTGCCGGATCCGGTGGGGAAAATGGCGGCCGCTGATTGTCCTGCCACGGCGGCTTCGATCACCGTTTGCTGACCGTCACGAAACTGATCGAAACCGAAGTATTGTTTTAAGGTTTGGTGGATCATCTGCTGTGATTCCTAGTTCATTATTTGATGGGATTATTGCATACTAAGGCTACATTCTACGCGCGCATTGTGCAGCGGCATAGCCTTTATAATTATTGATGAAAAATTTTCCTGGCAAATCAATCTCTTGCGTTTACGATCCCATTGGCCCAGTAAAGGTCTTTGATGATGGCAATAAACGTTATCTGACCTTTGGTGATAACGACGAACAAAGTTGTATGCTCAAGGCCAACCCGGCTTTGTTGCAATACGACTATAATCGGGCGATGTTGTTGGTGTTGTTATTTTGCCAACCAAAACACATCGCCATTTTGGGCCTTGGCGGTGCCAGCCTCACCCATAGCTTGATGAACGCTGTACTGGATGCCAATATCACCGTGGTTGAACTGCGTCAGGTGGTGATTGATGTGGCCTATAAATATTTTGCCTTACCGCTGGCACCACGTTTAACGGTGATTCAAGACAATGCGCTGGATTATCTGGCCGAGGCGGCACAAAATGGCATTGGAGGTTCTGGAGGTTCTGCTGGTTCATTCGATGTATTGTTCAGCGATTTGTTTTTGGCCGAAGGTTTAGAAACCAGACAATTAACCGACCAATTTTTAACTGATGCGGCAGCATTGTTAAGCGACGACGGCTGGTTGGTGATTAACGCACTTGAAGAATATCGGTCAGAGCAGCTGTTACACGGCTTGCTGGCCCAGTATTTTGGCACCGTATTTGAGTGTATCACCGAGGATGGCAATTGGGTGATCATTGCTGGCAAGCGTGCTGAAAAAAGCGATGAACCAGTGTCATTTAAAGCGCTTTTTCCGCAAGCTAAAACCTGGTCAAAGCGGTTGGGTTTTTCGTTAATTGCGCATTTAAAACACCTGAAGCGAGTTTAATCATTTATTCGTGAATTTAATACATGATCTTGCCACTTTCCGTCAATTTGGAGATAAGATTTGGCATACCCTTCTTTTTCAAAACCCAATCGTTTGAGTAACTTTTCACTGCGGATATTGTCTGGCAGATGATTGGCCATAATGCGGTGTAAATGGTATTGGTTGAACACGTAGCTGATCAGCTTGTCGAGGATTTCAAACATCAATCCTTGGCCTTGGTATTTTTCAGCGAGGGAATAACCCAGATGACAGGCCTGAAAAGGACCATGGACAATATTGCTGAAATTGACCACCCCAATTACTTCGTCATTGGCCAGGTTTAATGCGGCAAAGTTTATCGCAGTACCCTGATCAAAATTACGGTTATAACGTTCCAGCGCCCCTTGCCAGCCATGAAGTGAGAAAAAAGCGTCACTTCTGGTCGGTTCCCAGGGTTTTAAAAAACGCCAATTCAGGACGTAATAGGTTTGCATTAACAACGCCTGTGAGGGTTGTAAAATGGTCAGGTTGGTCCGGTCGGTGGTGATTAATGGCCGGTTGGACGGGTTATTCATCGCCAAGAATGCCCCAACCGTCGGCGTAACCATGGCATTTTTCAGCAATGGTTTCAAAAGCCTTTTCGGCGGCGCAGATAGCGTCATAAACGGGTTGAATATTGATGGTACAACTCACATCCCATACCCCTGGCGTTTCATCTTCAAATACTTTCACGGTCGCTTCGGGATGGGCTTTGGCTATTTTCGCCGCCATGTCTTCAGCTTGGGGTTTTTTCTCAAACAAATGAAAGAAATCAACGTCATAATGTTGGCTCAGGTCTAATCCTGCGGCAAACATTTCTTGTAATAATGCGCCATTCTCATCGTCCGGAAAGTTCATCGGTTTGTGCCTTTTGGGGTTTGGTATAAATAGTGGCGGGGATTATAACAGCATAAACTTGAAAATGGCAGATGGGGGAGCGGTGGGAGTGGTGTCCCGCCGCGAACTAGCAGTTATGCTACAAACCTAACTCTCCTTTAATCATCGCCAACTCATCTTTTAACCATTTCACTTGTTGCTCCAAATCTGTAATCCGTTGTTCTTGTGCCCCGGTATTACTATCCTGTTGTTGTTCCCGCAATGGCGCAGCCGCGACGGGCAAATCAACCTCAGTGGACGCTTCGATTGGGCCACTAAATAAGTGGGCATAACGGGCGTCTCTTTTGCCCGCTTCTCGCGGCAGCTTAACCACAAATGGCCCATCTTCTTGGCTGGACAGGGTGCTTAATGCACTTTCGACTTCGTTGACATTGGCAAAGTCGCATAAACGGTTGGTACGGGTGCGTAATTCGCCGGGGCTTTGCGGGCCGCGTAAAAACAGCACACAAATAATGGCCAATTGTTGCGCGGTAAATTTAAAATCGCTGAACTCGGTGTTGCAAAAGCGATGTTTTAACTTCACCACCCGACTGCCGTAACCAGATTCTTCCCTGATAAAACGCATGGTTTTCAGTTCGTCTACCGTGTCTTGTACTGTGGCGTCAGTGAGGGAAAGCACTGGATCTCGGTTACTTTTTTGGTTACAGGCGCTGGTTAAACTGTTGAGTGATAAGGGATACTGATCTGGTGTGGTGATTTCTTTTTCGATTAAAGCGCCTAATACGCGGGTCTGGTATAAGGTGAGATTGACTTTCATGGCGATCCTTTGAGTGGCTAAATACAATCATTAACTAGTTATCGTCCAGAAACTCACATCCATGTGAGGTTTCTGGAGGAACACCGTTCAAGCAAGTGGAACTTCGTTTACTTTTCAACAAGTTGAAAAGACGGCACATCCATGTACCGCGTAGGTAGTGCCCTGAAACTTCGTTCCAAGTGGTTCGACATTTCGATGGGCACTACCTAATGATTCTAGGGGCTAATGGCGATGAAGGCGAATAAAAATGTCAGCTTTA
>JBLGCB010000035.1:0-30374 GCA_047617105.1 Phenylobacterium sp.
ACTAGTTAGTGCCCGTCGAAATGTCGAACCACTTGAAACGCAGCTTCAGGGCACTGGCTATGCGGTACATGGATGTGCCGCCATTTCAACTTGTTGAAATGTAAGCGTAGTTTCACTTGCTAAACGGTGTTGCTCCAGAAATCTCACATGGATGTGAGTTTCTGGTGGTTCGACATTTCGACGATAGCAAGTTAGACCGTGTTAAGATGTAAACCACCAACTACATCAAACGTGATGCGCAAAAACCCAGCCGAAATAATAACCATCTTTTGGTGTTTTTTTCGTTCTTTGCTGACAAAAAGTCGTTTTATCGTCTACACTTAAGTTATCGCAGTGAGGTTATACAAGCCCCCGCTGTTCAGTTAAATCCATCTTGTTTTATTGTTTGATTGGCAAGCCGCCTTAGCGGTCCCATGAGTGTCTAGACTTGCCCGATCCACGAGAAATAACCTGCCTACTGAATGGCCAAAGCCCTAAAATCAATTCCTCACGCGACAGGTGACAAGCGTTAAATAACCTCAATTAAGGATCCGACACTAAATAAGACCCCCTAACTGCATCAGTTCGAATCTTATTTATTTCTGAATCCTAAATGAAAAAATACAATACGTTAAAAAACAATCTGTCAGGGAACAGAACGCAGAATCCAAGTCCCCAAAACACATTGTTCGTTAAACAAAATTACTCCCAAATTTTGCGTTTGCCTGATCTTGTAAGTAATTCAGCGTGCTAAAGATGAGTGCGCTGAATAATTACATAACATTTAACCATAAGGCACTTATTACTATGGAAGCCAGCCTAGATCTATTGTCTCTGTTGTTTCTTATTTCACTTATCGCCGGATTCGTCGACTCAATCAGCGGCGGTGGCGGTCTCATCTCCTTACCTGTATTAATGATGGCCGGACTCACCCCGGCTCAGGCACTCGGTACCAACAAGCTCCAAGGCATGTTTGGTAAGCTCTCTTGCGTGCGCTATTTCCACCAGCAAGGTATTCTCGATTTTAAGGCGATGAAATGGCTAATTCTCGCTTCGTTTTGTGGTGCGGCATTTGGTGCAGTGGTGGTACTGCACATCAACAGTGAATCTCTCCAGCAATATATCCCCTGGCTGGTCGGGGCCATCGCCATTTACTTGCTCTGCTCACCGCATATCGGCGATATCGACCGTCGACAACGTCTCACTCTGGGTATTATTATCTTACCGCTGATTTTTGTACTGAGCTTCTACGATGGTTTTTTTGGTCCGGCGTCTGGTTCGTTTTTTACCATCTTCTTTGTCGCCCTGCTTGGCTGCAATCTGATTAAAGCCACCGCGCAGACCAAAGTGTTGTTATTGGTGGCCAATATAGCCGCTTTGGGGGTGTTTATCGCTGGCGGTAGTGTGATGTGGAAAATTGGCTTGTGCATGGCTGTAGGTCAATGGATTGGTGCCCACTACGGCTCTAAACTGGTTTATAGCCGTGGCAGCAAGTTGATTAAGCCAATGTTATTGTCGACTTGCGGTGTGGTGGTATTGAAAATGGTCTGGTTTGGTCAGGCCTAAACTGATATTAAACCTGACGATAGCAAAAAGCAGTGGGTAGGTGCTTTCGTACGCCACCGCTTACATGCAAACCCAACTAATCCAACACACAAGGCAAAGAAGGTCGGGTGCTGTTACAAATCCGACCGGGCAACTGCGGACTAATCGCTTTGCCCTCGCGATGCAAAGCACCAATCTCATCAATAATCAAAGTTTTAAGATCAATCAGTTTATCGCCATAAACGATTTCGCTGTCTAAATTCAGCATGGTGTAACCATCCTGATCACCAACAAAGTCCGGGTTGGCAATATACTCGTTGGCCACCGCCACAATCATATCATCATCTTTAACCGGGGTAATATTGCCATGACTGTCAATCAGACTCAAGTCTGTCGCCCGCTGGTTGGCCACATCATGGCGAAAGGCCAATCCGGCACTTTGCAACCACCAACCCTTGCCATTCCAACCTTCAATTTGATGATTAACCACCGCTTTGAGCTGTTTGCCACTGATTTCAATCACCCTTAATGTCGCCGGATATTGAAAAATGCCATTGAGATACCAGCTATTCAGCTCGCTGTCGGCCGGAATATTCTGATTCAATCGTAAACTGCCACTGTTGATCAACGCAATCTGCGGTTTTTTGCCACCAGGGAGCTTAATGTCATCAAAAGCATTAATCATGCTTTGCGCCACAAATACTCCGAGATTGGTTTCAAAACGCCGAATTTCTAATTCTTCGCCCATCAACTCCACCGCGGTTTTGCCAATCACTTCAAACAAACAGTTGCTTGGCAATTGATGTTTGCCACAATATTCCTGCTCATAACGGGCGATCCACTCATTCGTGCGCTGCATCATTTGCCCGTCAGCCGCAATCGTTGATTCTTCAACCATGCTAAAACGAAAGTCTACCTTGACCTTGCCAGTCGCATCAACACCAATGGTGGCAATCGTCGCACTGCGAATATCTGCATCCGCCTTAAGCACACAACGTCCGGCCACACAGGCATGTTGGCGATTATGCTCATGGCCACCAAAAATCACATCAGGACCCTCATCGCCCAACTGTTCGAGCAGTTTAATATCTTGCTCAATCGCCAGATGCGTTAAGGCAATAATAACTTCGGCGCCCTTTGCCCTTAGCGTGGCAATTTCGCGTTTTGATACCGCCAGATGATCACCATCAATGCTGGCATACGCGGGCACGGCCATATCCGTTGTGACGCTGTACAAACCCACTTTAACCCCATGAATGGTGGTGATGGCATGTTTAAGCAATGATTGACGATAAGCTTCACTATCAATGACAGCCTCGGGTTTAAAAGAGACATTGCTGCCCAACCAATGAAAATCAGATTCAGCAATGCGCTGGCCCATCATCGACGCATATTTCATCGCACCTTTGTCAAATTCGTGGTTACCAAAAGTGACAAAAAAGCGATCATCAAAAGCATTGGCATCACCATCGAGCCAATTCATCAAATCCACCATTTGTTCGCCTTTATATTGGCTACTCATAGAAGAAGGAAACAAAAAATCACCGCCGTGCAGCAGCAACACCGGATCCCCCGGGCTACTCAATTGCCGACGCAAGGTGCGTAACCGGGCGAAACCGCCAGATTTCCTGCCATCGGTGCCTTCAACGTTATAAACATCGTTCACCGCCAACACTTGAAATTGGCGGTAATTGCCAGCTGGTGATTCAGCAGGGGTGCTCGTGAGCGTTTGGCGACAGGCACTTAACGTCATCAGACAGGCGACAAAGGCAAAAGTGAGCGGCGCAAATGCCGTCCGCCTAAAGGGAATGGGGGTATTTTTCAATCTGATGATTCCTTAGTTTTGGCTGCTTGGTTTATTGTTAATTTGTTTAGCATTGGGTCCGGTATCAGTGCTGACAGAAAACCACTTTTGGATGCGCTGGCGATGACTCGATGATTGCTTGATTTCTACCAATGCTTTGCGGACCTGAGCCACCAGACGGTCGTCAGTCGCTTTGCTGGCTGCCAGTCCCATCACTGCTTTTGAGACCACAAAAATACGGCGGAACTGATCAGGGTCGACTTCGAACTTTTTCGACAAGCTACGAATACCATGCTCATTAAATAAATTCAAATCAACCCGATCCCGATATAACATGCCCAAACACTGAGATTGAAACGCGACTCTTTTAAGGTTTTTAGCCGAGAAACCCAACTTCAGTAAACGCTGCTCACCAACATCATTGCGGGGGATACAAGTGACATATTTTTTGGCGTCTTTCATCGAACGAATTTTAATGTCTTTACGTGATCTTAACGCATAAAAACTATCTGTAGCGGTATAATACTCATCAATCCACTTAAACTGCGCCAACCGCTCCGGTGTTTTCACCAGGGTAAAAATAAACACATTGGGTTTTTGTAGCGCCAGATTATAAGCCCTAGCCCAGGGATACACTTCAATTTTGGCTTGTAAGCCAATTTTTTGTTTGATTTCTTCAATCACTTCAATGGCAAAACCACTCAGTTTATGGCCATCTTTAATTTGAAACGGGGACATTTCTTCAGTAACAAAGCGAATTTCTGATGAAAAAGCAGCAAAGACTGGCAAGGCAAGCAAGCAGCCTGATAGCATCATTACCCGCAAAGGCATAAAACGCGCTAACTGATTGTGGATAAATCTTAACACAGGTAGATTTACTCTCCGCTGATTGGTCGCAGGTAATTGTACATTATATTCATGGGTGAACGTGCAGAATCATTACTGATTATAGCCGAACTTTGCTTATTTCTCCTGACTATATGTATTAATCCCATTCACCAGACACTCTCCAGACAGAAAGGCCGTTCCTCATTGGTTTCCAGGGACTAAATAAAATCGCGAACTGGCCAGTCTGAGTCTATACTTAAAGTCAAATAAGCCTAAGACGAAACTCGATGATTCGCTGTTCAATTCTGTTTTTACTTTTTTTTAACCTAGTAGGATCAGTATGCCACGCAAATCATGAAAAGGGACAGACAGCGGTGATATTGCCGTTAAACGAATGGACCAGCCAACGCGTCCTGACCAAGATGCTCGGCAATCTGATTGAGCAGATGAAAATTCCGGTACACTACCAAGAACTCCACTCCAAAGACCAATGGGGCGCACTACGCATCGGTGTTGTCCATTTACAAATTGAAGTCTGGGGCGATTCAACCAGACAAATTTTTCAAAGCATGGTCAACAATAATCATATCATTGATATGGGCTTACACACCGCCACGATCCGCGAAGAATGGTGGTATCCAGAGTATGTCGAAAAACTCTGTCCTGGTTTGCCCGATTGGCAAGCGCTTAATCGTTGCGCCAGTTTATTTGCCCATCAGAACCCTGCAATAACCCTCTCCAACGGCACCAAAACCAAACTTAAGGGCGTATACTACAATGGCCCTTGGGAATATAACGATGCGGGGTTGATACGGGCATTAAAGCTCGATTTTACCATTGAGCGAGTCGCCAATAGCGATATCTTGTGGCAAAAACTCAAACAGGCCAGCAGAATATTAAAACCAATAGTGCTAATCAACTGGACGCCAAACTGGGTTGACGCCCGAATGAAAGGCAAATTTGTTGAATTCCCCGCTTACAGCCCAGAATGCGAAAGCAATCCTGAGTGGGGTATCAACCCCAGTCTGATTATGGACTGCGGTAACCCCAAAGGCTTCTGGTTGAAAAAAGCCGCCTGGCCAGGATTACAAAAGCGCTGGCCCTGTGTTTATCAATTACTCAAAGCCGTCACCTTGGATAATGCCATGATATCAGAAGCCGCAGCGCTGGTGGTCAACGACGGTTACAGCGAAGAGCAAGCCGGGGCTATCTGGTTACAAAAATATCAACGCGCCGCCCGTCAATGGATGCAGTCTGCTTGTCAACCGCAACAATAAGTTTTATACCCCTTCAGTAACCTGCCCGCGAATCGCTTCTGAACGAGGCATAACCGGTGTCGCCGGCTTAGCGACTGGCTGCTCCGCCAACGTTGGTGCTAACGCTTTGCCTCTGCGGTGAAAACGCAGTGCATGTAAAACAGCGGCGCAAGGCGAAGGTGCTCTGGCGGTATCTGAATCAGTATGAATAAATACCACCCGATCTTTACCAATACGAATACACTCTTTAAGATTACCCGAACTGTGACGGTCTTCATCCATAATCGCCAACTTTATGGTGTTCGCCGGTAAATCGAGCATTTTCTCTACCGCAGCAAACAAACGACAAGTATTAAACACTTCTGCCGGGCCATGATTTCTCGGTTTAACCATATAAATACTGCCATGACGACTATTACGCGTCAAATTCCCGGGCGTTCGCTGCACATCCAACGAACCAATCAACGCCATCATCACAGTATCAATGATATCTTGTGGCACCTTGTTGCCCTGCTTATCTTGCATCAACTCACTGCTTTGTTGCCGAGCAGCAAAACGTGCCAGCAACAATGCTCGACCATGCAATCGGTAGTTTTCACCATGTTTTGAGGTGAACATTTTATCATGGTTAACCCTATTGCCCTGCCCGCTAAGATTGCCCTGAATCAAACCCAACCAATGGCGGTAACCCGCCAGTTGCGGTTGCTCAAAATCTAACACCGTGGTCAGTGCCGCTTCAACCTGAATATCTTCAATACCGGCCAAATCCTGCGAACCATTAACCCCTTGGCGATTGATTTCAATGTCGATATGTAAACCATTGTTTTTCAATACAATAGAAGATGGATCGCTTTTATGTCCACTGAGTGCGACAAATTGACTAGGGTTGGCCAAACCACAAGAACGACCATCGCTGAAAACAGCCAAAAGGTGCTGGTAGTAAACCATATAACTGGCCACATCATGATGAGAACCTTGATTTAATGGAAATACCTCATCCAGTAGGTTTTTGCCATAACTTGCGGCATCGGCACCACGCAAAGTCTCAAACAGACTACCCCAACGGGCATTCGCGGCGTTAAGGGCAAAATTGGCACTTTTAATTGGTGCCACCACCTGTGGACCCGCCAAAGAAGCAATCTCCTCGTCGACATTGGTCGCAGACAACACCAGTTCATCACTATGACTGCGATACTCTATGGCTTGGCGTTTTGACAGAGTAAAATCAGCAGCGAGTTGATGAAAATCCTGCCAAAATGTTACCGGGTTCATCGGGCTGCTTGGTGCCTTAGCTTGCAAGACCTCATTAATGAAATCGTGCAATGCAACGTTGATTAAGGCTTGGTTATCCGGTGATTTATTGTCCAATGGCATATTCATGGCCGTATTCCTCAGGGTGTTGTTATTTCGCTTAATGCTTACTTCGCTCATTCGCTTAATTGCAGTGTAAGTGAAAATAGATTAGAATTTCACAATAAAAATTTTACAGTGTAAATTTTACAAATGCGTAGCAAAGCCAATTTGACCCGAAAAACCCATTTCCTCGGCACCAAGATCCGTAACTTGCGTAAACGCAATCATCTGACCATGGAAGATTTGTCTGCCCGCTGCATTAAAGTTGATGCCGATGTCGCACCATCAGTATCGTATCTGTCGATGATTGAAAGGGGTAAACGCATTCCTAGCGAAGAGATTTTGGCGGTCATCGCCGAAGTTTTTCAAAAAGACGTTAGCTGGTTTTTAGATGGCGAACCGCAAGAGCAAGATATCATCCCAATCAAGGGCAGTCGCGGTGGTATTCGCGGCATGGCCTTAGAACCCAGTTTCTTGTTCTCCAACGATATTCTACAAATTGCCATCCCTGAAATGCTGTCTCAAACTGGCACCACCGGACGCCAGTTTGCCCACTTACTGATCCGCGCTCACCAAGAACATCATCAAAATCATTTTCCAGATTTAGAAAGGGCTGCCGAAAGCATTGGCCAAAAACAAATGCCGCTGAGTCTTGACAGTATTTATGATATCGCCGACCAGCAGGGCCTGACCATCAAGTGGTTCAAAAGAGTCTCCGCCAAAGTCAGAACACAGCTCAGTGCAGGGCCAAAACAAGTGATCCGCTCATACTTTATGCCCCCTGCGACCGTGTATATCAGCGAAGCGATGAAGGCCCAACCACAACGGCTTAAGTATGATTTGGCGGTCTATATCGGCCATAGCGTGCTGCATAACAAAGAGGGCATTCGCAGCATTAAAGTCGCCGATGAGAGCCCACAAAAACGCAGCAACGTCGGCACTCAATCGTCAACCGTGGATGCTAAAGACATTTTGTATGCGTGGCGAGATTTCGAATGCAGCTTTTTCGCTGGTGCGCTGTTGTGTCCTAAGGTTCCTTTTCGTCAATTGCTCGACCGCCTCGGTTATGAACCTGAAGCCAGCAAAATTGCCGATGTCTCCACCTCCGTGGCCATGCGGCGGATGACGGCGGTTTCCTCCTACCCTCACTGGCATTATTTTGATGCTTATGCACCGGGTAAACTCAAAGCGGTTTATCGTGGTAATGGTATTCCTTTGCCCTGGGGCAATATGCGTATGGTCGAAGACCCGTGCCAGCACTGGGCGGTATTTCGAATGATGAATGTGCCGACATCAGGCGCTCAATTAACCAGTAGTGCACAAATATCTGTGCTGATGGTCGCCGGTGAGCCTAGGATATATTGTTGTGACTCAGTTAACGTCGAAGACTTGGCTAACCAAAAACATGTATTATGCGCCGGTATTGACTTAAATCCCGCCATTGAGGCCCAAGGCAAAGATGCTAACAAACTCGCCGAAGCGCTGAAACAAGCCTGCATCGCCAATGGCGGTTCTGCGGTGATCCCCAAAGCCATCAAGGCCGATTTAAAAACCGTAGCCAGAATTCTCAATATCAGTTGGATAGAACGAGGAATTGAAAACGAAGTGCGACTGATTTGTTCTCGTGGTGGTGAGTGCCCACGCAAACCGGGGTGTTATGCTTCGTAAACAAGTGCTAAGACGCTTTATACAGGCATATTGCGTCATCACCTGCTAAACTCTGTAACCTGCAAAAGTCAAAAAACAATCGTAAAAGAGAGCGCTAAAATGACCCCACGTTTACCACGCACCATTGATGAAATGAAAACCTGTCTCGGCCAATTAATCACCCAAGACAGCACCAATCAAGCCAAAGCCTTTCAAGCCCGAGCTGATGATGTATTTGTTGTCACCTATCCCAAAAGCGGCACCACTTGGATGCAGCAAATTGTCCATGGCTTACGCAGTGGTGGTTCAATGGATTTTGGCGAAATCACCGAAGTGGTGCCTTGGATTGAAGCCTGTGGCTGCCTAGGTCAAGACATGGAGCAAACCCCGCTGGCCCCGCCCCGCGCCTACAAAAGTCACTTTGCTCAAGATCAGATCCCCCAAGGTGCGCGTTATATTTATGTGGTGCGTGATCCCAAAGATGTATTGTTGTCGTTTTATCATTTTTTCGAAGGTTTTATGTTTGAGCCAGGCTGTATATCTTTGCAACAATTCAGCGATAACTTTTTTACCACCGGCAGCAAATCAGGACGTTACTGGGAGCATCTCGCTTCTTGGTGGCCACAGCGCAATAATGACAACACCTTATTTTTCACTTTTGAAAACCTCAAAGATGACCTGCCCGGCGCAGTGAATAAAGTCGCCGATTTTCTCGGCATAAAACCCGATCCAGCCTTATTGGAAAAAATATTGCTGCAATCTTCTTTTGGTTTTATGAGCAGCCATAGCAGTCATTTTGACGATCACTTTTTGCTCAACAAACGCCGCAGTTTTTGCAACTTGCCCGATGATGTAACAACCAGCAAAGTACGCACCGGCAAATCAGGGGGTTCTAAAGCACTACCTAACGCCATCAGCGAACAACTCGACCAACTCTGGGCCAGTGAAATAGAACAAAAACTGGGCTTTGCCGATTATGCCAGTTTACGCCGCGAGGTTGACGACCTCACCTAA
This sequence comes from Phenylobacterium sp., assembly GCA_047617105.1. GTDB lineage: Bacteria > Pseudomonadota > Gammaproteobacteria > Enterobacterales > Alteromonadaceae > JABSOG01. Next base: position 9,427 of record JBLGCB010000035.1, read on the forward strand.
TTGAACAGGATTTTGCTCAAGTCAACGCTGTTTGTCACACAGTGTCAATTTAGTTGCTATACTCAAATGAATGAAAATTACGCACAAAATCGTCAATCATCGACATAAGAGCGGCCGCTTACCAGCGTTGCTGTGGTGTTGCTGGTTTCTGTTTATCACTACATTTAGCAGCAGTATCGCTGCTAAAGTCGATAATTTACGCTTAACCCCCCTATCGCAACTGACCGGACTGGCCACCAATCATTTAAATAACCTATTAATTGATAACGAGGGTTTGTTATGGCTCGCCACTGACGCCGGACTCAATCGCTTTGATGGCCATCAAGTGCTCAATATTGGCGGGCCTAATGGTATTTTTAACGGCCACTCAATTTCTTATTTATTTCAAGATTCTACAGGGCTGTTGTGGATTAACGATGCCGATACCGGTTTATATACCCTCGATTTGACCACCAAACATTATCAAAAAATACTCAATGAAAATGTGCTCGGTGAGCAGTCTGATATGACTCAGGTGAATCACATCATTGAGCAAGAAAATGGCGATTTATGGATCGCCTCAACCCAAAATCTACGCCTATATAATCGCGATACTGGCAACATTGAAGTGGTTTTTTCGATTAATAAACTTGGCAATAATATCGATTTTATCCGTCGTCTGCTGCTGGATAAAAACCATCTTTATATCGCCAGTTCTCTCGGTGTTTTTGTTTTTGATATTAACAGCAAAGAATACCAGTCTATCACTCACACCCCTTATGATAATCCAGCCAAAGATCAATTAAACGCCACCTCATTGTATTTAAAAAATAATACCCTGTGGATGGGTACCGTTGGCGGGTTATTTTCAATTAAAACAGACAATATGGCGGCTTTCATCAAGGGCACAGCAACACTGCCAACGCCAAAAGCACCTATCCAATACCGTAATATCTGGCGTCTTGTACCCCAGGGTGATTTGCTCTATGTCGCCACCGATAAGGGTTTATTGAGCTATAACATACACACTGACAGCACAGAAAAATTGTGGGCATTCAGTGATGACCCATCGCTTGATTTTTCAGACGACAATATTATTGATATTGCGGTAGACCAACAGGGCCATTTCTGGCTCGCCTCACGCAGCAATGGCGCGTTTTATTGGCTGCCCAAAACGGCGGTCTTTCGCTCGGTTTATCAAAAGCAATTGGGCACCAATCAACTGAGTCATAATCAGGCGTTGTCAGTGGTTCAGACCGATGATAATTTTTTGTGGGTTGGTACCGACAACGGCTTAAACAAAATTAACCTTACTAACTGGCAAGTCACCGGATATCTCGTGACAAGTCAAAGCCTCACCAATCACCTACTCACCGATATCAATGTCACCAATTCTACCGCCGGGACAATTTACCGTATCATGAAAGGAGATAATGGTATTTTATGGCTTTCTACTGGTGATTTAGGTGAAAACCTCAAAGCCTTTGACAGTAAAACTGGCCTGAAAAAACCGCTCATTATTGCCAATGCACAAACCCGAAAAGTGTTGGCCCAGCCCTCTAAAGGTTTCCACCTTGATGACCAAGGCACCATCTGGTTTAGCACCGATGATCATTTTTATCGTTATGATACCCATAAAGGCACAGTTGAGACACTGACTGGCCTTGAAGCATTTGTCAGTCCAATATTAATGTCTGCTTTTCTTGGCGCAATCCCCGGGCATGACAACAGTATGATGCTCTATGCTTATGGCCAGTTATGGCTATACAACGTGCGAACTGATCAAGCCAAACAAGTGTATACCATTCCTGGTTTTAGTCCACAAGATGATACCACGCCTGATAACTGGGTAACTGGGTAACTGACAAAGACAATGTTCTGTGGCTAACCATACCCGGCCATGGTTTGGTTGGTTTAGACGGCGATACCTTTGCGGTCAAATATGATTTTGACAACAGCGACAGTTTACCCGGCACCAACGTTTTTGGTGTGCAACTGGATAATCATGGCGACCTATGGATGAGTTCTCACCAGGGGCTTATCCGGCTTGGTGATAAGCGCAAACAACTCACCCGTTTCACCCGTCAGGATGGTCTAAGCACCCACGATTTTAATGGCGGTTACGGCGTTAATCCTTCAACCAAACTCAGCGATGGTCAGTTGGTATTTACTTCCGCTTTAGGAGTAACAATATTCGACCCGCAAGCTTTACACAATGATCAGCAATTTAATGATGGCACCAGAATCACTCATATCAATTTGTTATCAAAACCACTGAAATTACCGCTCAAAATGCTCAACAACAGTGAACTTGAACTCAACCATAATGATATTGGTTTACAGATTAATTATTCTAACCTCAACTTTGGCACCAATGAACAAAGTCGCTATCAAGCGACGTTATGGGGTGAAAAAGCGGTGAAGTATCCCGAAACGACCAATCATTCGATCATTCTGCCGCAACTTAAACCCGGCATCTATACTTTTAGCGTGGTGGCCAGTGCAGCGCATAATACCGCTGCGGCATCGCTAAAAATCACCGTTTTACCGCCGTATTGGCAAACCCGTTGGGCTTATACGCTTTACGCGATACTGATACTGGGCGGTGTCTTGGTATTCAGACACGCACAACAGCAAAAAACCATCAATCAACAGATTATCAATCGTGAACTCGAACAAAAAGTCACCGACAGAACCCGGGCACTGAAACAGTCAAATCAAAGGATCAGTACATTAATTGACATATGTACTGAAATCAATTCGACACTAGATCCCCATGAATTGATTGAAACGACCTGTCATCGCATTGGTGAACTAATGGACGTTGATGTTTTTTTGGTCGGACAATATCAGCCTGATAAGCAAGGCATTTTCTTTGATCAGGCGGCTGAATGTAATCAATATTTGGCTGAGCTTTTCATCCCAATGACCGAAAAATCTGACCCCGCCGTTTGGTGTATCAGGCACAGGCAGCCGATGATCATCAATGAATATTCACGGGATTACTTTCGTTATTTTGGTTATATGCCCGCAGAACACCCCACATCAGAAACCACCAACAAAGCACAACCCCAGTCGATGATATACTGGCCATTGATTGTTGGTGATCACACCATTGGTGTGCTGAGCGTACAAAGCTTTTCACACAACGCTTATAATAAACATCAACAAAATATCATCCAGACATTAGCCGCCACCATGGCCATTGCGCTGGACAATGCCCATGCTTATCACGAAGTTGAAAGCAAAAACCGCGAGATCATCGCGACTCAGCAACAATTGGTTCAGGCCGAAAAAATGGCCTCACTGGGTATACTAACCGCCGGGGTCGCCCATGAAATCAATAATCCCACTAACTTTGTCCACGTCAGTGCGCAAAACCTTAAAGTTGACCTCTCACGTTTTCAGCAATTCTTAGTTGAGTTGGCCGGAGATGATGCCGACCAAGCCATTGTAGAAAGCTTCAGCCAACGGTTTAAACCCCTGTATGAACACCTGAACACCATTGAAGATGGCACAGAGCGGATCAAAATCATCGTTCAGGACTTACGGGCATTTAGCCAGCTCGATGCCGCTGACAAAAAAGCGGTATTTATTACCGACTTGTTGCAATCAACCGTTCACTTGATAAAAACAAAATATTTCGAAGTCGCTGAATTTGTCTGTGATTTTACCGTCCGTCCTGAGCTGACGTGTTACCCTGCCCAACTCAACCAAGTATTTATGAATTTAATCATCAACGCCTGCGATGCCATTCGTGACCAGCAAAGACGTCATAAAAACAAAATCCGTGGCCAAGTCACTATCTCTTGTCGACGATTTGAGCAGGTGATCGAAATCAGCGTCAAAGACAACGGCTGCGGTATGACAGACCTGACCAAAAGTAAATTATACGAACCATTTTATACCACCAAAGACGTAGGAGAAGGCACTGGACTCGGTTTATCCATATCTTATGGCATCATTCAGCAGCACGAAGGCGAGTTAATTGTCGAGTCAAAATTAGGCGTGGGTTCGACCTTTAAACTGTTATTGCCGTTGAGTTAAGACGATAACAAGACGAAATCCGTAAAGTATTTTTAAAGCTATTAATGGTAATCACAACGAATCGAGATCTTTTATGCTTATAGGCTGGTAAAAAACCAATCCAACGGCCATAATTGAGCGTAATTATCACCGTAAGTTTAACAAGTTTAGGGGTTTATTCATTGAACACTGAACCACACATTAAAAATGTCGATTCTTTTCTGGCGCATTGCCATCGCCATAGTTATCCCGCCAAAAGCACTATCATCTATACTGGTGACAAAAGTGAATCTCTCTATTATGTGATTGAGGGTGCAGCCGCTGTTGTGGTTGAAGATGAAGATGCTCATGAAATGATTGTTGCTTACCTTAATCCCGGCGATTTTTTTGGTGAAATGGGTTTATTTGAAGACCAAGAAACCCGCACTGCTTGGGTCCGAGCCAAAACCATTTGTAAAGTGGCTGAGATCAGCTACCAACGTTTTGGCACTGTGGTGCAAAAACACCCAGACTTGATGTTTACCATCGGTTCACAAATGGCGCGCCGATTACGCAATACTACCGCTAAGGTTCGCGACTTGGCTTTTTTAGATGTCACGGGCCGTATTGCCAGCACCCTGCTGAGCTTAAGCAACGAACCTGCCGCCATCACCCATCCCGATGGCAAGCAAATCAAAGTCACTCGCCAAGAACTCGCCCATATTGTTGGTTGCACCCGTGAGGTCGCAGGTAGAGTACTGAAAAACCTTGAAGAACAGGGTTTAGTCTCTGCCAAAGGCAAAACTATTGTGATTTATGAAAAGCGTGGCGATGATTAAATTACCGTAATTTAGAATACCGTAGGGGCCTGCCTGGCCCTGTCGACAATCGTCATACCCCTGCAAATATCTTATATAGAGTCCACTTAAGATAACAAATCCAAAGATGTTGTTTTCTTCCTCTGCGTTGCCTCAGCGTCCTCTGTGACTCAGTGGTAGTCGCAATGAACGAAGCCATTTGTTACTCAGTTTGATTGGTGCCGTCCTTTCTTACCCTCTTTTTGATTTTTAATTCTTTTTGTAACTAATTATCCAATGCGTGAACTCGCTCACAGTTTTAAATCCTCATTGGTTTAATCTAGACACATACCAAATGTGACTAAGAACAGTTCGAGGTGGTGATAAGGAGATCCACAGCAAGCACCTTCAGGACGAATCGATACTAGCACTGTGTGTTCGTTGGTCATGACTTGGAGCCAATAACGAACACCGTATCCTGGCCGCGGATTGCCAGAGTATGGATAGGGATATCCAACCTATCATTACTATTGCAGTAATGAACGTGAGTCCATAGAAGGACCATTTCTTGACTAATTTAGACGGGCGAAAGCATAGGAATGCACTATAAATCACCTTCACGGATGAACCGATAAACCTATTCTAAAATAGCGTTGATATTTCGGGGGATTATCAACACACAAGAAACGAGAAAAAAGGAGCAATCCTGACATTGAGGAATGTTTGTCAGTATGCCCATGGAGATGGACACAATCCTGACGAGGGAACATCGTCAGAGTATGGACAGGGAAGTCCTTCGTCGATCTCATCCTCACCTCACACCACACCACAAAAAAAGCGGGAATGAATTCTCCGCCTACGGCATTTTTCGGTTATCATACGAAAATCTTCAGCGCAAAAGAATAATGGTCATGCATAATCAAACTATCAATGGCAAATTAAAACACTGGAATGCAGATAAAGGCTTCGGCTTTATTGCCGCAGGCGGTGAGGTGGGTGATGTTTTCATTCATATTTCAACCTTAAAACAAATGAGTCGTGCCCCAATGGTGGGAGATATTATTTACTTTCAGTTCAAGATACAAGCGGATGGTAAGAAAAGAGCGGTAACGGCCAGAATAGAAGGGGTTGAAGCCAAAACAGCAGCCGTTAAACCCCCCCGTAACAACAATCACAACAGCACTGCTTCTGGTCGCAATAAATCATTGGTTTATTTGCTGCTGATTCTAGTCGTCATAGCGGGTGTCGGACGAACTTATTTTAATCAACCCGCCCCTTCTGCGCCACGACACAAACCACAAACAATCCAGCCCAAAAGCAACTTTCGCTGCGAGGGTAAAAAACACTGCTCACAGATGCGATCATATGCTGAGGCGCTTTTTTATACTCAAAATTGCCCGAATACAAAAATGGACGGCGATCTTGATGGTGACCCTTGTGAGCGTCAAAGCTTTCCCGACAGGCGAAGATAAGCTATGACTTCGACGGTAAATGAATACCAAACTCAGCACCAGGTTTGCGATTAATCACTTCAACGCTACCATTCATGGCATGGGTTAATTCGCTGACCAGCGCCAACCCAATGCCTGTGCCCGGTTTGGTGCGGGTCAGTTCATCGCCCACCCGGTAGAACAAATCGAAGATCTTCTTGCTTTGTTCAGCATCGACACCTGGGCCATAATCTCGTACATAAAAGGTGACAAAGTCGGATTTACCAACGGTTTTTCTAAACCCGACGTCCAATTGGCGCAGCGCCTTTTCACAATTATCTTTGTTGATGCTAAATTTAATCGCATTATCCACTAGGTTAATCACAATCTGGGCAAAAGCGTCTTGATCCACCAGCACATCAATATCTTGCTTATCCAAATCATCGGATTGCAAATTAAGGGTGAATTGATTTTTTTCAAGCAAAGTAGAGACTTTAGAGCGCACCAAATCGTTGAGTCGATTGACTGAACACAACTCAAGATCCATCGCTTGCGAATCTTTGCCCAAACGAGACAATTGCAATACATTGGCAATCAACCGAGACAAGCGTTCACTCTCAAAAAAGATAAAATCATAATACACTTTGCGTTTATCCGGTGCGCTCACCATACCTTCTTTGAGCATTTCGCTGTACATTAAAATTGAGGTGAGTGGCGTCTTTAATTCATGACTCACCGCCGACACAAAATTCAGCCGCTCTTCTGACAGCAATATCTGCTTGATACCAGCCCGGTAAAAGACAAAAATGCCAATCGCAATCACCGACGTCACCACAATCAGCAACATATTGACCAATTTTGAACCCGGCCCTCGCGGCAGCTTCTCAGTGGTAAACAATAACCCAAGGCTTTCAAGGGGTTGCGCTAATCCACCATAATGAATTTTCTTATCTTCGCTTTGATACAAATGAAATGTTTGCACACTCACATCAGTACAACCATCATAATCAACGTTAAAATCAAACTGCCGTAACACCGTGTTCCACTGGATCATTTGCACACTGACGTTAGTTTCAAATTTACGTTCAACCAGTAGCGGGCTGATGATTTGATTAAAAAATTCATCTTCATCGACCACAAAACCCTGAATATAACGTTTGTTTTTACGCCAGACTTTGCGAAAAAAGAAGTTATAACCATCATCGCTGCGTTTATATTGAAAGGGGTCAATCTCTACCACAAAGGAAGTGTAATTGCCGTGTTTCTTATCACTTTGGGTCGGCTTCCACTGATCGGTTGCCGCATCTTCTGACATCGACGCTTCTTCGGTGCGCGGTTTGCTCATCGGGTGGTCTTTGCCTGCGGTTTTACTGTGGTCACTCTGGAGTGGGGTTTTGCTAGGGTCTTTATGTTCTTCCATCATTTCCATGGGTTTGGTTTTTGGCAATTTTAAAAAGCCGTTATCGACCAACAGTTTTTTGATTTTGGCCTGAGTTTCTAATCTGCCGGAAATTTCATCCCACGCCATATTGAGTTTTTTGCTTAAATATTTTTTCTCGATATAAGGCAAAATTGGCGAGCTAAACTGATCCATGTCATCAATTTGAAAATGGCCGATAAAACCGGGGATATGTTCAATTTTGGCCGGATTGGCCAACCCAGAAATGGTTTTTTCTTTGTGATGGGTCAGTGGGTCTTTGACCCATTTAAAATATTGATAATCGCCAAACGCCCGTTTTTCTTCCTTGTATAACATTTTGTGAATGTGTTTATTGGTCAGCTTGGTCATTCGCTCGGCATTCCATTTATATTCGCCGTGCATCTCCTGTTGAAATTGGCCATAAACATGATCGGCCAAAAAAAACAGCGGGATCAACAAAGCGGTGGTAAACACCGCCAACAAAACAATCAATCGCGTCTTAGCCGCCGCCGTAGAAAACTGTGCGCTACCTGCTCTCTTACCTAATATACTCATATACCACTCATTTATTGAACCAATCTACTGAACCAATTTATAGCCCTCACCGCGAACCGTGACCAAATGCTCAGGATGTTTATGATCCACTTCCATTTTTTTGCGTAACTTAGCAATATGAATATCCACAGTGCGGGTATCGATATCGGCATTGGGATTATATTTCCAGATTTCAGTGAGCAACTCTTTGCGCGATACCGGTTTATGCTGATTGTTTTTTAAATAACACAACACATCGACTTCACGACGGGTAAACAACACGGTTTTACCGTCGAGCACGCCCGACAGGTTAACCACATCAATTTCAAGATTTTTGCCGATTTGCAGTTTATCTTCAACCGCCTGCTTGCCCGATAGCCGTAAAATGGCTTCGACTCTTAATAACAGTTCACGAATAGAAAAAGGTTTGGCAATATAATCATCGGCACCGAGGCTGAGGCCATTGATCACATCGTCTTCTGAATTTTTGGCGGTCAGCATAATAATCGGCTGGCGGCGGGATTGCTTTCTAATTTCATCACAAATGGTAAAACCGTCCATTGACGGTAACATCACATCCAGCAAAATACAGTCAAAATGGCCATTAAGCGCCGCATCAAGGCCCTCTTTGCCGTCACTGTAGGCCTCAACGTCATAGCCATTAAAAACAAACAAGTCTACCAGACCTTGTTGAATGGCTATTTCATCTTCCACTACCAATAATTTTGCTTTGTTCGTCATTCACTTAATACCCTAGCCTTAACTTATTGCAGGGTATAGCTTACTGTAAATCAGTTCATAACGCTGCACTGGCTTGGTAAAACTTTTGTAAAACGTCGACTCATTGCATCCTCTCGTTTGCACAAACCCCTTCAATATGTACGTCGTCAACGTGACTCTGCTCGCCAATTGTTCTATGCTAGCAAGATACAGCCCCAATCGATTGCACCCAGTATGTCTATCATGAAAAAGCAGCCTGCCCCTCAATTTGATGTCTTCCTAAGTCACAACCGTGTAGACAAACCTTGGGCTGCCAAACTCAAAGCCGACTTAGCCCGTTACGGCCTGAAAGCCTGGTTAGACAAAGACGAAATTCGCCCCGGCAACCTGATTGTTTCAGACTTAGACTTGGCACTTAAAAATAGCCGTGCCGTTGCTATCATCATTTCTCCCGAAGCAATGACATCTGGTTGGGTTGAGGAAGAATACGCGCAAGCCATTCATTTGGCCAAAGAAATTGATGATTTTCAAGTCATACCTGTTGTGTACAGAAACACAACGCTACCCGGTTTTCTAAAAACCCGCAATTTTATTGATTGCCAAGATGAAACAACTTACAACCAAAGCGTATGGCAGTTGGCTTGGGGCATCAGTGGCCAAAGACCAAAGCAAGTTCTTGATGTCATCAGCGACTTACCGCCGCCATTGCCTTTTACCGACACCCACTTTATTGAGCAATTAGAAATACCCGGTGGTGCAATCAGAGCACAATCGGAGTTTTATGTTAATCGCCCTGCTGACACCAACCTCTTTCGCGAATTGATGAAACCCTATGGCACTACAGTGACCATTCGTGCCCCTCGTCAAACAGGCAAAACCTCTTTACTGATTAAAGCTGTGGTTAAAGCACGCCAAGCTGATTATCAAATTGTCCATCTTGATTTCCAGCGCGTTGGTAGTGACACTTTAGCCACTGCGGACACGTTTTTACACTATTTGGCGACGACACTCATTCGTCAATTAAAGCTAGATTTAAGCGAATTGGATCAGATTTGGAGTACCCCAGCCCCTCTTTTTGACAAGCTTAATTACCTACTCGAAGATTATATTTTGCCCACGGTGTCAAAACCAATTGTATTGGCGATGGATGAAATGGATGGCTTGCTCAGCACGCCATTTCACGATGATTTTTTCAGCATGATCCGCTTTTGGCACAATAATAGAGCAATAAATCCACTCTGGGACAAATTGAACGTGGTGATGGTGATATCTACCGAACCCCACTTGTTAATTCAAGATATCAACCGCTCTCCTTTCAACATAGGGCTAAGTTTAAAGCTTAGCGATTACGATCAGCAGCAAATCAGCGATTTAAACCAAAAATACCATTGTCCACTGACACCATCACAACAAATAGATTTGATGGATTTACTGGGCGGGCATCCTTATTTAACTCAACAAGCCCTGTATACGCTGGTCAAAGATAATCTCAATTGGGATCAATTAATCGCTCTGGCCGAAACCGATAACAGCCCTTTTGATGATCATTTGCAACGCTATTTATGGCTGCTTGATGAGCGCCCCGCTTTAAATAAAGCGATGAAACAAGTGATCAATCATCACACTTGCCCTCAAAAAGAATTTTATCAATTATTACAAGCAGGTTTGGTATCAGGCAACAGCCAACAATGTCACTGCCGCTGTCGATTGTATAATCATTATTTTGGGAGTCGACTCTCATGACAATGGAAAATCTGCAAGCAGATTTTTTTGTCGCCGGTGGCACATTGGGGCCTCTGGTGCCTTCTTATATCAAACGCCCCGCCGATGATGAACTGCTTGAACGGCTCAGGCACGGTGATTTCTGCTATGTACTCACGCCCCGGCAAATGGGAAAATCGAGCTTGATGGTACGTACCGCCCACCGCTTGCAAGATGAACACTATACGCCCGTCATTATCGACCTCAGCGGCGGCGGTATCCGCGATGTTGCCGCACCAGCTTGGTATTTCGCCCTGCTTAAACGCATTCACAGCCAACTAAAGCTAAGTTGCAACCTTAACCATTGGTGGCAAGAAAACGAAGCCCTCGACCCGGTCACCTGTTTTAAAGATTTTTTACACGAAATAGTTCTGGTTGAAGTTAAAACCAATATTGTCATCTTTATTGATGAAATTGATTCTACTCTAAGCTTGGGTTTCAAGCGTGATGATTTTTTTGCCACTATTCGAGCAATGTATAATGCCCGCGCCACAGATACCAGTTACCAACGTCTGACCTTTGTATTATTTGGTGTCGCCACCCCTGGCGATTTAATTGAAGACCGTGATCGCACTCCTTTTAATATTGGCGAATCCATTACTTTACAAGAATTTAGTCGCAGTGATGCCGACCCCATCCAAAGCCAACTTGAGAAAATATATCCCAAGCAGGGCGCCGCTATTTTGGATCGTATTTTTTACTGGACCGAGGGCCATCCTTATCTTACTCAAAAATTATGTATGGCAGTGGTTGAAGACAACTTAACGTCATGGGGAGAGACGCAGATAGATACCTTGGTTGAACAGATGTTTCTCGACCCAGAGGTGGCTAAAAAGGAAAGTAATATTCAATTTGTACAACAAAAAATTGCTGGTAGTGAATTAAAAGCTGAAATGCTGCTGCTTTATCGTCAGATTTACTCGAAGAAGCAGACGGTTAAAGATGACGGCCGAAATTTGGTCCACAATGAATTAAAGTTAAGTGGGTTAGTACGATTTAAAGGGGGTGTATTACGACCTGGCAATCGTATTTATCAGCATGTTTTTGGTAAGCGATGGATGGCTGAAAATATGCCTACAAGAGTGCAGGACTATAAAAGAGCTGCCTATGCTCTGGCTGTGGTTTTGTTGATTACCTTGCCAATGACGGGTTATTTGTGGTATCAGCAGAATATTACTGAAACGGCAATGAATCATAGTTCTATGGGATCAATAAATATCATTAAGGGAAATTACTCAAAAGCGATCGCTGATTTTGCCAAAGCCATAGAGTTGGAACCTGATAACCCAGATCATTACATGGATAGAGCCTTCTGCTATACAGAAAGTATTGCTTATAAACAAATAGATGTTGATTATAGTCAAGCCATCTCTGATTACAAACAATACCTGAATCTTGTTCCAGCGGATACTCCTGGCTCCACAATAAAACGCGCCGAGGTTAAACAGATTTTAGCTAGACTTGAGTAGGAGTTTGCCAGCTTTCCAAACGGTATCAAAACGCCGATCCAGACGTAGGGTGGGCGCGCTTTTTCACCCACAAGGATGTGAGGGAAGGCGCTGTGCAGGAGCACAACAGCGTTTTGTGCCCACGCGTTACGCATCAGCCAAAGACCAAACACTATCAACGACAAATAATAACCGAGATAACGACCAATCAGCTGGCCTTTAGACGGCTTTTCGCCAGTTTTAGCATCAACAATCACTGCATGAATCACCATCTTGCCTGGTGTCGCTGATTTATACATCCAAAACGCCAACACCACGACAATAGGAAAAAGGTAGTTCATGACTAAGCTGCCACTTGCACTCTTTAACGCCTCATTATCAAAGTACTCACCGCCGTACATTAAAAACAACACCGGAAAAATCACCAACATCATCAAAACAGTGTCGATCAGCGACGCACCACAACGCGACCAAAATCCAACATACTCAAAGGTTTGTTCACTATCTTCACTGGCAATTTCTGCTTCCGGGGTTTCATAAGGATTAGCCATCATATTCTCTAATTAAGTAAAACGAACCATTATTGTAATACAAATTCGCTAGCAATCAACGATGTAACTATTCAGCGTGCTTAGATTTCGCTTCAGAACAAGGAATTTTCGCACGGAAAATAGGCGCATATAGGCATATGTAACTGTTTGAGTACGAAAATAACGCCGTTATGGTGCGAAAGATGAGTGCGCTGAATAGTTACTCAACAATGAACTCTGGTGGTTGCTGCAAAACCTTGCTATAACTGAACGCCAATCTCTTCGAAATCCCGCTTTCACAACTTAACACCAAGGAGTTAGTTTGTATGACACAGACCACCGTCCCCGAAAACCAGCAAGAGCTTTTCGGCCACCCCAAAGGGTTATACGTTTGCTTTGCCACAGAACTGTGGGAACGCTTTTCTTTTTACGGCATGAAATACCTACTACTGCTGTATTTGACAAAATATCATCTATTCTCCGATGGTGAAGGACTCGAAGTGCTCGGCTCCTATGCCGGGCTGGTTTACGCCTTACCGGTGATCGGCGGTATGTTGGCCGACCGTTATCTTGGGATGCGAAAAGCAGTTATATTTGGCGGTATCCTATTATGCCTCGGCCACTTGCTGATGGCGGTAGAAGGCCACCAGGCAATGAGATATGTCGCTGGCACCATACTCGAATCAGCCATTACGCTTAACGACGGTACCGTTATCGCCGCAGGCACAACCCTAGCTGAAACGATAAAGATACAAGACCTAGCTTCACTGAATGTGTTCTATTTTGCTCTGTCGCTGATCGTTTGTGGGGTCGGTTTTCTTAAGCCGAATATTTCAACTATCGTCGGGCAACTCTATGCACTAGACGACCCCAGACGTGAATCAGGTTTCACCATCTTTTATATGGGCATCAATATCGGCTCGTTCGCCGCGACCATTATTTGCGTCTATCTGGGCGAAACCTACGGTTGGGGATACGGTTTCGGTGCCGCGGGTATCGGTATGATGTTTGGTCTTGTCACCTTTATCTTTGGCCAAAAACACCTCCATGGTTTGGCAGAGCCAGAGCACCCAGAACGTCTAACCGAAAAAGTGATGGGCTTTATCAGCCGCGAGCACTTTATTTATCTGTGTGCGATCCTCAGCCTCGGGGTATTTTGGCTAATGGTGCAACATGAACCAGTGGTTTTTGTCACTCAGCAGATATTGCTGGTGGTATCCGGTGTTGGTTTGGTCGCTTACGCCGTGATCAAAGGCACTAAAGAAGAGATGCACCAGATGGTGGTCTTAATGGTGCTTATTGGCTCAACCATCGTTTTTTGGGCTTTGTTCGAACAGGCAGCAGGGTCAATGACCTTATATGCCGACCGAGTAGTCGATCGAACCTTAGGTGACACCACCATCGCCGCAGGACAATTTGGCTCATTAAATGCTGGCTTTATCATGCTGTTGGCGCTGCCTTTTGCCGCTTTGTGGGTATGGCTCGACAAACGCAAGCTTAACCCGCCTATCCCAATTAAATTTGCCTTGGGTATTATCCAAGCTGGATTGGGTTTTGGTGTGTTGGTCATCGGCGCTAATTATCCTAATGAAGCAGGTCAAATCAGTATGTGGTGGTTAGTATTAGCTTATCTGATTCACACCACAGGCGAGCTTTGCTTGTCACCGGTTGGTCTGTCGGCAGTGACTAAACTGGCGATTCATCGGGTGGTTGGTCTGTCGATGGGGGTTTGGTTCTTAGCCACAGCCTTATCTGAAACAGTTGCCATGCGTTTAGGCAAAATGGCCGCCATTGATACCTCCAGCGGCGAAGTGGCCAATGTCGCAGAAGCAGCGGCGACTTATGCTCAACTGTTTGAGTTCTTGATGTGGACTGGGTTGATTACTGGCGTGGCGTTATTATTGATTTCGCCACTATTGAAGAAGGGGATGCACGGGATTAAATGATCTTGGTAGGGTGCGCATTGCGCACCATTTTCCATCGAAATACAACGAAACCTCAATATCAAACACCATGGTGACCATGTTTATTTTACGTTTGAGATAAATATAATGGTAAGGTATGGGTTTGTCGTCATTCCACATTTATGGTGCGCATTGCGCACCCTACGCAATATAGCACGGATGGTTAAACATCACCGTCCGCGCTTTTTCTGCTGCTGTTTCTTCTGTTGTTTCTGACTTTGCTTACGCGACTTATCACGATTTTTCTTATCGATTTTCTGACGATTAGACTTTTGAAACTTGTCCATCAACTGACGCTGCTTGTCGTTGGGCAACTGTTGAAAACGCTCGTGGGTTGAGCGTAATTGCTGCTGTTTGGCAGAGGGCAGTTGTTTAAACTTGCTAAACTGCTGTTGCAACTTCACCTGTTGCTCAGGTTTGAGTTTTTTCCATTGGTCAAACTTATTCAGCAGCTTTTGTCGCTTCTGATTATCCATTTGAATCCAGCGGCTGGCCCCAAGCTGAAGCTTGTCTTGGCGGGCGCTAGAGAGTTTATCCCACTGCGGTGAGAACTGGCTTAACACCTTTTGCTCGGCGGTTGGCAAATCCTTAAAAGGAACCGCCAGCGCACTAGGCAGGTAAGTCAAACAAAGTAATGCCATAAGCGCAAATCTAGTCATTGTATTCACCCTCCTGTGCAATAGGTTTGTCTTGTGGTTCTTTCGTTGATTGGCCTTGATTTTTGATTTCATGACCGCTTTTGTCTTGCCCTGGTTCATTTTGTTCTTCTTGCGATTCTCGCTGTTCTTTATTTGGTAATGTATTAACTGGTTTTAGCATTGGCTCTGATGAATCTTTAAGGTCGAGCAAATCGGCTGGGCCGACGAGTTCGCCGTCAACCTCAACCAGCTCCGCCAGATATTCAAGCAATGCCATATTGGGCATCGCCATTTCTGACGCATCTGCTTGAGACGCCCCGATGTCTAACGCCACAGCATCAGCTGTCGCGTCATCATCTTGGGCTGCTTCGCTTGGCGCGATAAAACTCATCATCAACACCATGCTATAGCAATACTTCCTGTTCGTTTTCAGCCAGCCAGGTAACAAATTCCAAATCCTCTAACAAGGTTAACGCTTCAGCGGGAATCTCTGATGTTAACATTGCCAAGGGCAGTTCGGGAACCTGCTCGACAGAATTATAATTAACTGCCACACCTATCAGCACCGCTGCGGCCATCGGTATGGCCACTTTAGGAAACGCTTTATCTGCTATTTGGCCAATACCGGTTGCCAAAAGCTTAAACATCGATGGCGCTTTGACCGGGTTGGCAGCCAGTGCCAAAGCTTGATTTCTGACCCGGGCAATATCCATTTGGGTTTTGACAGACAACCCGTTCACCGATTGATCAAGCGCGGCATTTACCTGCTGTTCAATGCTATTGTTTTGATCAGAAGGTGATTTCATGATCGGCCTCCATTAAACTTCTCATTTTAGTGAGTGCTCTAAAGTAATGGGTTTTCACACTGCCTTGTGAGCAGCCCATTGCATCGGCGGTTTGTGCTACCGACAATCCTTCCCAACTGCGCAACATAAAACATTGCTGTTGTTTGTCTGATAGCTGTTTTAAATGTTCGAGTGCCGCTTTTTGCTGTTGCGCCTTCTCCATATCGCTTTCTGGCGTACCAAAAGCATCATTGTAATCGGCGGCAGGTGGCCACTCTTCGACTTCATCATCCTGATTCGGCTTCTTCCAAAATAACACCAAATTCCTCACTTTTTGGTGACGGTGCCAGTCGCGGATACGGTTTTGCAATATCCTGTAAAATAGCGGTTTCCATTCATTGGCTGGCCGACTCTGGTAGTTGGTCACCAATTTAATCATCGCGTCTTGGAGTAAATCCAGTGCGTCAGCGTGTGAACCTGTTGCAAATGCGGCCATATGGTATGCCTTTTTTTCAATATCAGCCAAAAACGCCTCCATGGTAAGTGGTGGTACATTTTGGTCTTCTGTAGCATTAACAACTGTTACTGCGATGGTATCAGGCCCGCTGAAGTTATCGTGTGGCCTTTGAGTGTGATCCATAAATGCCGTAATTACAATGCCCATTCCAATCGGTACTTTCCCTAAGGTAAAAAGCCAAGGTAAACAATGCCGATAACCCATAGCAGATGACGCTCAACTGGCCGTTTTCTCTGCTACTGTGATATACAACGGGGGCTTTACGGTTTGGTTGACAAACAAATGAAGAGAAAGTAAAAAAAGCAGGTTATTTTTTCTTAACGCGCAACATACACCGAGCAACCGCTCCAGTTTCTTTAAAGCTACGATAAAAATCATCAATACAGCGATACAACGAAGGGGTATAGGTAAAATTTGATTTAACATCGCCCCAAAAAATAAAATCAATGCCCTGCGCCACCAAACCACGATAAGCATCAGCAGTTGCTTGGTAATATTGTTTGGTTTTTGATACTTGACGAGCTTGTGCGGCCCCGTGTAAATCGTATCCTCTGGTCACTTCCATATTAATGCCAATCTGACTGGGACGCGGCAGCTGCTTTGGTTTGGTGATGGCTTTAACCCCATTGATTTTTTGTGCTAACACCCACTTGGGCAAATCTGTCAACGAGTTCCAAAGAATTGGTTTGTTTGATGGCTTTGAGCGTGGTGATCACCCGGCCAATAAACTCACCGTAGTTATTGTGCTGATAAGAAATATACTGCCGGGAATAGCGATTCATGGTCGGTGTAATAATAAACCCCGTCGCCGCCGACATTTGCTTAATATCGGCGACATTCCAGTCATCTACCGCCACTGGTTTTTTGGCGCTATTGATGACGTAACCCACCGGTAGAAATACCAACTTGTTACCAGTGGCCGCTGCCGGTAAGCCAATAACCAGCAACAGTAACATTATGCAATAGAGCAATGATCTCATGATGTCGAACCAAAACCGCCACCGCCGGGCGTCTCAATAACAAAAGTATCGCCGACCTCCAGCGCACATTCATCACAGCTATCCAGTGCCAGTACGCTACCATCGGCTTTAAGCACGTAATTACGACCCACCTTGCCCGGCTCGCCACCATACAAGCCAAACGGGGGCACGCGACGACGATTGGATAAAATGGCAGCCGACATTGGCTGATCAAAACGAATTTTTCTGATCACCCCATGACCACCATGATATAAATCACTTTTACCGCCAGAATCTGGCCGGATTGAGAACGACTCTAACCGAACCGGGTAACGCCACTCGAGCACTTCTGGGTCGGTCAAGCGCGAATTGGTCATATGTGAGTGAATGGCATCACAACCATGGCCGTGTTTACCAGCACCAGTGCCACCGCAAATGGTTTCGTAATACTGATACTGGTCATTACCAAAGGTGAAATTATTCATGGTGCCCTGAGAACCCGCTGAAATACCCAACGCACCGTACAAAGCATCGGTGATCACTTGCGAAGTTTCAACATTTCCCGCCACCACTGCCGCCGGATATTCAGGGTTTAAAATACAGCCTTTTGGCACAATCAAGGTCACTGGTTTTAAACAACCCGCATTAAGCGGAATGTTTTTGGTCACCAACGTTCTAAACACATATAACACCGCCGCTTTGCAAATCGATAATGGCGCATTAAAGTTGCTGTCCTGCTGCGCTGAGGTGCCGCTGAAATCCACCGTCGCGGTGTTATCAACAATGGTGATGGCCACTTTGATCTGACAACCATTGTCCATCGGATAAACAAAACTGCCCGAAGACAATTCGCCAATGACCTGAGCCACCGCGGTTTGCGCGGCATCAATCACATGCTGCATATACGCCAACACCACATCAGCACCATAACTGTGGCGAATTTTATTCAGTTCATTGAGCCCTTTTTGATTGGCCGCCACTTGGGCTTTTAAGTCAGTGATGTTTTGGACAATATTACGCGCCGGATATTGATGATTACTGAGCTTTTCAGTTAACGCCGCTTCGTTAAACAAGCCGTCTCTGACCAATAAGAAGTTTTCAAACACAATGCCTTCTTCAACGATAGTACGACTGTTGGGCGGCATCGAACCCGGGGTTAAACCGCCGATATCGGCATGATGACCACGAGAAGCAACATAAAACAATACCTCGTTATCATCACTAAACCTATCCTCACTAAACATAGGGGTAATAACGGTTAAATCAGGCAGATGCGAACCACCATGATAAGGACTGTTGACCAGATAAACATCACCGGGTCGCATAGTGCCAACATTTTGCTCGGCAATGCTGATCACACTCTCGCCCATCGACCCCAAGTGCACTGGCATATGCGGCGCATTGGCCACCAGCTCACCACGGTGATCAAATAAGGCGCAAGAAAAATCTAACCGCTCTTTGATATTGACCGAGGTCGAGGTATTTTTTAGCACCAGCCCCATTTGTTCGGCAATAAACATAAACAGGTTGTTGAACAGCTCCAATCGAATCGGATTAACCTTAACGCTCACCGCTTCACTGGCGCTTTTATTTCCTTGCTCACTTTGCTCACGAGTCAACAGCAAATCATCGGTGTCAGTAACACTAAGCCGCCAATTAGGTTCCAGTACAATGGTGGTTTGTGGGCTGATAATAATTGCAGGTCCGGTCAGATTGTGACCCGGTAACAATTGTTCGCGGCGATAAAACGGGGTATCCAGCCAACCATCGGTGAAATACACCGGGCGGGTATCCATTGGACTCAGAGGCGCTGTCGAGGTATTTTCTACTGATTTTGGTGGCGGTACTTTTTCACTGCTGGCAATACCCTCGACCTGAATTGATTCAACCATCAAGTCCGCGGTGTCGTCGGTAAAACCATATAATTGCTGATGTTGGCTGGCAAACTGTTCTGCCACCTGTTGATATGGCATATCACTGGTAAACGCCACCGACAAAGTGGTGTCGGTGCCTTGGTATTTGATTTGTAGTTTGATCAACACGCTGATTTGTTGATCACTAAAGCCCTGACCCTGCAATTCTTCGGTCACAATACGGCCAAGTTGATCAATCACCGGATTAAGCTGTGCATTCATTGAGCATGTTTTTAGCACCGATTCGACACTTTGCATCCGAATCACCCGCACCTGCGCCAATCCCATGCCATAAGCCGACAACACACTACCAAGGCGATGAATAAAGATTTTTTTAATCCCCAGCGCATCAGCAACTAAACACGAATGCTGTGGACCTGCGCCACCAAAACAGCACAAGGTATATTGGCCCACATCAATACCTCTTTGCACCGAGATATGTTTAATGGCATTGGCCATATGTTCCACCGCAATTTGCAAATATCCCTGCGCCAACTGTTGTGGTGATAAAGCTTGAGATGAGTCCTCGTCATTTTGCGTTGGGCCTAGTTGGCCAATTTGTTCAGCTAGCGCATCAAATGCCGTCTTTACTGCATCAACATCTAAGCTTTGCTGCTGATCGTTGCCGAAAATGGCTGGAAAGAAATCGCTTTGCAACTTGCCCAACAATAGATTGATATCGGTAACCGTTAATGGCCCGTCATTGCGATAACAAGTGGGTCCAGGATTAGCGCCTGCCGATTCAGGGCCGACATTTAAACGCAGGCCGCTGCCAAAGCCGTCAAAGCTTAACAATGAACCGCCACCCGCGGCCACGGTATGAATCTTCATCATCGGCGCTTGAATCCGTACACCGGCGACTTCGGTATCAAAAGTACGTTCATATTCACCATCATATAAGGTCACATCAGTGCTGGTGCCGCCCATGTCCAAGCCAATAATGGCGTGAATACCCGCTTGTTTGGCCGTTTCAGCCATCGCCACCACGCCACCAGCAGGACCAGACAACACCGCATCTTTACCAGCAAAACTGTCGGCTTGGGTTAAACCGCCGTTGCTTTGCATAAATTGCAGTGGACAATGGCCCAGCGCGTCGGTGAACTGGTCGATATAACGGCGTAATACCGGACTAAGATAACTGTCGACCACGGTGGTATCACCACGACCAATCAATTTCATCAACGGACTGACTTGATGGGATACGGATATCTGGGTAAAACCCACTTGCTTGGCCAGTTCTGCGGCGGTTTGTTCGTGCGAGTGATAGCGATAACCATGCATAAAAACAATCGCACAACTGCGAAAACCTTTATCCCAGGCTTGTGTTAATTGGCGGGTTAAATCAGTTTGATTGATGTCGGTGAGCACCTCACCGTGGGCTGACATTCGTTCTTCAACCTCAATCACTTCACGATACAATAACGAGGGTAATTCGATGTTGAGCTTAAACAAATCAGGACGGTTTTGGTAACCAATGCGCAGGGCATCGGCAAATCCGGCGGTGATCACCAGCACAGTTGGTTCACCTTGGCGTTCGAGCAAAGCGTT
>JBLGCB010000036.1:0-30042 GCA_047617105.1 Phenylobacterium sp.
TACGAAAGTAACGCCGTTATGGTGCAAAAGATGAGTGCGCCCAATAGTTACGGCATTGAGGGATCGCAAAAACTATCCTATGATATCAACATGCTTTCCCTCAGCCCGGCTCAGGCCAGAAAAATCGTCTTACTCAGTCAAGGTGTTCATACGCCCGGCCTCTTTGCGAATTCACAAAACCCCCGAGATGCTCAACAGGCGGTACTCAACGCCATTGAACACCTCGGTTATGTCCAGATAGATTCGATATCTGTGGTTGAACGCGCCCATCATCACAGCCTGTGGAGCCGGGTAAAACACTATCAGCCACAACATCTTGACCAGTTACAACAACAAAAACAGATTTTTGAATACTGGTCACATGCCGCCGCTTGGCTGCCAATGCGCGATTACCGCTTCAGCCTACCACGCAAACAAGCCATATCCAGTGGCGAAAAACACTGGTTCGATAAAGACCTCAAATTAAACCGAGAAATACTGCAACGTATCCGTACAGAAGGACCGCTCCAAGCCAAAGACTTTGAACAGCGAACCGACAAAAACAGCGGCTGGTGGGACTGGAAACCGGCCAAAAAAGCGCTCGAACAGTTGTTTATGGAAGGCGAATTGATGATCGCCAAACGCCAAGGATTTCAAAAAGTCTACGATTTGACCGAGCGGGTACTACCCGCTGATATCAACACCCAAACCCCCAGTGCTGACGAATATCACCAACACCTGATCAGCCGCTTTTTGACTGCCCACGGTATCGCTAAACCAGAGCATATGGCATATCTGTTAAAAGGGTTAAAAACACCGATAAAACAGCAATGTGAACAAATGTTCGCAAATGCTCAGTTGATTAAAATAGAGCTTAATAAACAGTGTTATTATGCCTTACCACAAGTCAGCGACTTGCTGTCACAAAGCTTAAGTCGCAGCAAAGTCAGTATTCTCTCGCCTTTTGATAATTTACTGATCCAGCGTAAACGGCTTAACGAATTGTTTGATTTTAACTATCAGATTGAATGTTATGTGCCGGCCGTCAAGCGCCAGTACGGCTATTTTAGCCTGCCATTGCTATGGGGTCAGCGCTTTGCCGGACGGATGGATGTAAAAATGGACAGAAAAACCGGGGTGCTAAAACTGCTGCACTTGCATATCGAAACCGACAAAGTCGAACCCTTTTTACAGGCATTACAACCCACCTTGGCAGAATTTATGGCTTTTAATCAGGCCGAACAGTTGCAGGTAGAGCGGATTTCCAGCAGTATTGAAGCTTACAGCCAGTCCAGCGTTGCCGGGTTTCGGGCGTTGTTAACAGGTTAAGGTTAAGGTAAGTGTAACTATTACTTAAGGAGTCAAAATGAGCAGTCCAATCGGTGGTTTCTATCTTGCCGCCCACAACCGAAAAAAAGCGCAACAAGCAGAATTGGCCTCAAGAGTCCCCTTAACCATTACACTGCAATTACAAGTCGACAGTGTGATGTTGCTCAAACAAGCGCAACAAACGTTTATCGCTGAGCAAAGCCTGTTTGAAAACTATGGCGCTCAGGTATCAGTCACCGCGGGTTTATTGTCTGATGAACTGATTCAAATCACCTGTATCGTCGAACAAAAAACCGATAAACACCGTGAGCAACAGCTGTTACCGCTAGGGACTCAAATAATCACGCTGGCCGATGGCGAATCAATCACCACTTTGGTTGAAGGTAATGAGCACGTCAGGATCACCGTTGGCTGTCAGTTAGGCACCGTCACAAAATAAGATCCGACACTGACTTGTCTCTTTCTCCCATTTCTGCGTTAGGCAAAGAGTTGTGTAGAACGACTACACGCCCCTTTACCCGCCTTGAACTGGGCTAAATATCCTGCCTCAGTTTCGGATCTTATTTAATTCTGGTTCCTTAGGCGCTCACCCGCCAGATTCGGCAACGGTTTAAACCCTGCCAGCAAGGTCACAAAATCCAGCGGCCACTGACTTAACTTTTCTTGTTCCTCAGCTAGGCGGTGTAAAACAGCCATTGTCGGTAACGGTTGCTTAGACAACACCATCACGATATTACCAAGGTGCTCAACTTTGCTTACCATCACACCGGCAAAACACGCGCGGGTGACTGCCAAAATATCCACCAACTCTTGATCGGATTGCGGTGCAAGGTTAACTGCCATCACCCCATCGGCCGTTAAAGTATCCGCCGCATCGGCGTAAAACGTCTTCTGCTCAAGGCAATCGGCATGATATTGGCCGTTAAAAAGATCACAGAGAATCAGATCAAACCGTTGTTCCTCACGTTGGCAATGGCGTGATAGATACAACTGGGCCGCCTCAATTTTCACCGGCCATGTTTGGGGCACCAATAAATGAGTTTTCGCCAATGCCACCATTTGCGCATCAAGTTCTACCGAGACCATGTTCATATCATCTTGCGCGGTTTTAAGCGCGCTAAAAAAGCGCTCAAAACCACCACCACCAAAACCAAGGTTTAATATATTAGGACAGCGCCGCCCAGATAGTTGAGGCAATAATAATACCACCAGCATCATATTTTGATAGGGCATTACCAGACTTTCAGGGGCTTGGAGCGACAACACTGACTGAATCGACACACCACCAGTAAACACCCAGCGATAATCGCCATGTTGGTGAATTTCGATGCGTTGACCATCAGTATTGTCTAGGTTGAGTAGCGTATTTTCCCGTGCCATCAGGCCAAGGAGTTTATCAAGAAGGGCCATGTAGCCTCATGTTTGCTGATCGGTGTGATGGTGGATATTGCTCCATCCTACCACCTACAGCAAAGACAAAATACCCCTGAGCAAAAGCTAACACAGGCGCAAACGATTCATATGGTTATTGATCAGCGCTCTGCTGATCATCGCTATTTTCCTGACCATGATGGCGACCGTGGTGACGGCCGTGATGTTTACCTCTGTGTTGGCGATGTTTGCCTTTCATTGCCACCACTTGCTCTTGTTGCTCGGCGGTGAGAATATTCCAGATGCCGTTGCGCATTTTGGCGTGCATCACCCCCATTTCAAGGCGCAGAGCTTGTTTACTGGCGATGATGTCTCTGACCGCAGCTTCATCAAAACTTTGTGAACGAACCTGGTCTTGCATTTGCTGGCGAAAATCCATATGACCTTGTTTGTTGGCATCCTTGGTGTCTCTCACTTGCTGATGCAAGGTTTTAATCGCAGAACGCTGCTCTTCGGTCAAATCCAAATGGGCCAACCTAGCCATCATTCGCATCATACCTGGCCCACCGCGCACCATCTTATCCCCATGCATACCCATCATGCCTGACCCACCGCGCGCCATCTTATCTTCATGCATAGACGGGTGATCTTCATGAGCCACCGCTTTGGCGACCACAACATTGGTGGCAAAAGTGACTGCCAATGCTAATCCTAATGCTGATATAATCTTTTTCATTGTTTCTCTCCAGTGTCTACAATTCGTTTACTTATCGTTGCTAACAGGTGAAGGCAACGAAGCGATGGAGTAATCATATCCCATGCAATGCAAAGGAACGTGATGAAGTGTAAAGGTTGTGTAAAGCCAAACATCACACAACACCCAAAGGATAATATTAAGTAACTAAACACATAAGGTTGAGGTAAACATGGCTGAATATCATTTACTGCTGATTGATGACGATCAGGAATTAACCGAGCTGTTAAGCGAATACCTTGGCAGTCAGGGGTTTCATATCACCATCGCTCACGACGGTGAAGAAGGGCTCTATAAAGCCAACGCGGTACAATATGATTTGATTTTACTGGATGTGATGCTGCCGAAAATGGATGGCTTTGAAGTATTAAAGCAACTGCGTCTAACCAACAAAACCCCGGTGTTGATGCTAACCGCCCGAGGGGACGATTTTGATCGCATCTTTGGCCTTGAACTGGGGGCTGATGATTACCTACCCAAACCGTTTAATCACCGTGAACTGGTCGCCCGCATTAAAGCCATGACTCGGCGCATGACCCATATTCAGTCGGTGCAACACCATAGCGACCTTGAGCTTAACGAGGTTAAACTCAGTTTGTCCAGCCGCCAAGTCACCTGTGCAGGCCATGAAGTCCAGCTGACTGGCACTGAATTTCAAATATTGCAATTACTGATGACAACGCCTGGTGAAATCGTGTCTAAAGAAGTGATAAGCCAAGAAGTATTGGGTCGACGGCTGGCCGCTTTTGATCGCAGTATTGATATGCACCTGAGTAATATTCGTAAAAAACTGCAATGTTACAGCGACATCGAAAAGGTTAAAACCGTGCGTGGTGCCGGTTATATTTTCATCAAAGGAAGCTTTAAATGAACTGGTATAAACGCCTCAACCCGCTCAATTTTCTGGCCGGTAAAATATTTTTGGGCTTCTGGTTGATGATTATCCTAACCATCGCTAGCATGTTATTTATCACCCATCAGGTTGAACCGAACATCGAAGATCAGCCAATTCCCCGCCATATCTTTGCCCAGATTCAATCACTCGAAGATCATATGACCCGAATCAGCCGTCGAAAGGGTTTTGAGATCAAACGTTTATTGCATTCACCGCGTTTTGGTCGCCGAGAGCAAGGTTATATTTTTATTGATGAGCAACAAAAAATATTCAACAGCAAACCGCTACCACCCGAATTTGAGCGGGCTAATCTGCCCGTTGGTGCCAGTGAGCCAGAAACTGTGCTCGAAGCGGGTATACTGGTTTATGGCCCGTTTGAAATCGCCATCAATCAAACCCATTTACGTCTATTTCTGTTCAAACCTTACCGCCCCCACCCAATGGAAAAGTTCAGAAATTTGCCGCCATGGGTTCGGTTCGGCCTGCCGTTACTGATTTCAGCCCTGCTCAGTTTTGCCATGGCGATGTCGCTGGTCAAACCGATTCACCAACTGCGTAATGCCCATCGTTCTTTGGCCCAAGGTAACCTCGATGCCCGCTCTAATGGCGTCGCCCTGCGCAATGATGAGCTCGGTCAGCTAGGGCAAGATTTTGACGATATGGCCGATAAAATATCGCAATTACTGGCCGCACAAAAACGCCTGCTCGGGGATGTTTCTCACGAATTACGCTCGCCACTGGCGCGAATGCAAGTGGCTTTGGGATTGGCCTTACAACCCGAAAGCAAAGACCTACCAAGACATTTGCAGCGCATAGAACTCGAAGCCAATCGGCTTGATGATATGATTGGTGATGTACTACGGTTATCGCGGCTCGAAAGCCAGTTGCAAAATATTGAGATGTTTAAGCAGCCGTTAAAAAGCTTACTCGAATATCTGATCAAAGATGCCCATTTTGAAGCCCAGCAGAGCAACAAAAGTGTCAAGCTAATCACCAGTGACGACGCCAATGTGCAGGGCGATCAGGCATTGCTGGCCAGCGCTTTTGAAAACGTGCTGCGCAATGCGGTCAAATACACCGACCAAGATACGTGTGTGGAAGTATCGCTAAGCCTATCAGAGTGCCTATCAGAGCAATTGTCAGACAATCAAGTGATAGTGACCATCAGAGACTTTGGTCCCGGCGTGCCTGCCTCGGCATTATCGCAGTTATTTCAGCCATTTTACCGGGTCTCAGATTCTAGGCAACGTCGCTCAGGTGGCACAGGATTGGGTTTGGCCATCGCCGAAAAATCTGTTCGCAGCCATGGCGGCAGCATCATCGCCCATAACCATCAGGACAAAGGGCTGGAGATAACGATTAAATTGCCCCGTACTAATTAATGCTGATCCAATCCCGAATCTGCTCATAGACCGGCCAACAATGGGCCAGCTTGACATGATGAATGCGAACAAATTCCTTATGGTGCTCAGGCAAAAACGGCAAGTTATGCGCCTCCTGCCGCGACTGCCCTGTAGCACTGTTTTTGCGCACCAGCGCGTCGCCAAACCACTGGCTTAACACATGATTCGAATCTTTGTGAATGGTGCCCGTGACAACAAAATGTGCCGCAGTGTCGAGCAACGGCACAGTTTCTTTATTGTTATTGAGCAAGTCATCTGGGTCCTGGCCCTGCCAGTCTTCATCTTTGACATAGCCATAACGTAAATCTTTAATCCCAGCGCTGCGAGTATTGAGAATATCAGCCACCAGGCTGGTGTACGGCAACGGTGCTGATTTAAGGGCATTGGTCACAACATTGCCGAACTTCTCCAAATCTGCGCCCAAATGCGGCGAACCGAGAAAATATAGCTGACGTACTTTATCAACCCAACAGCTTTGTTGCTGTTGAGTGTCCTCTTTACTACCATAAAAGCAAGCACTGCGCGCCACTAACCCGCCCATGCTGTGGTTAATAAAAACAATCTCTTCAATAGGCACGGGATACACCGCCAACAATTGGCTGAGCATTTCAGCCAACATTTGACCATTATGCGAAATATGCAGCCCGGTGTTATAACGCACATACATCGGGGTATAACCTAACTCATCCCCCAGCAAACTGGCATAAGTGGCTTCACCAACCGCCCCTTGTGGCCGTTGCATTTTACCTGCTAACTCAGCGTCATCGATTGTCCACACACTTTCATTACAACCAAGGCCATGCAACATAATGCAAAGTTTGCCCGTTGCCTGCGGATAAGCCAGTTTCAACGCGCTGGCATCCATCGTTAACGGTTTGTGATCAAGGCAGAACGACATCTGCACCGCAATGGCCACGCCTTTTTGCTCGAGATAATCACCGACGACGCCATTTAGCATCGATAAACCTCTGTCAGAACCCTTTTTAACCTTACCCGCCACCGTTTGCCAGCGTTGCCGCCATTGCTCTTCGGTTTTTTCAGCCTGTTGCTTTAACGCATTGAGCTTAGATTCTTCATTCACGATTTATTCCTCGTTGTTAGTACTATTGCGCACCACAAGGATACGAGCCGCAAAATAATCCGGGAAAGTCCGGTAAGTATTAATATAGTCTTTCCAGTTGCTAAAAAAGCCGCCGAGATAATCCAACTGATACTGATTATTTTCAAACGCCCCACCGGTATCAGCCAGTACTGCCAAACGACTCTGACCATTATGGGTTAACATCACCAACTTGCCTAATCCTAGGTGCTGTAAATCACCTGCCACTGTCACCATAGGATGAATAGGGATTTTATAATTGGCATCTTTGCCATAACCCAATACCCCCGGGGTTTGTTTAAAATACCAGTAACGCTTTTGCTGACGCTTCTTTAATCCACGCTGATAACCAATGCCATTATTACGATGCACATTAAAAAACCGGCTGCTGCCATCATCGGCATCAATTTTCACCGTGCCCTGCATTAGGGTATCTTCGAGTGCATCCCGCGACAGCCATATCAACGGTTTAGCCCAATGATTTTTATCTAAAATCCCAGTTAACACTTGCTGTTTGGTATAACGATAACGAATGAGGCTGTCTTTTTTCGCATCGGCTTGCTCTAGAGTCAAATCTTGTTCGTCCACCGGAATACCATAAAGCGCATGAGGGGTTTTTGCCGTCTTCACCGCACTGCCCTTGGCCAGCTTAATGTAATACTTGGTCAACAAAATCTTATCATCCGGAATATTCTGCAACAGCGGTTTTTTCGCCGCAAACTGCGCAGACTGTTGCTTATCGGGCATCCAGCGGATCATTTCAAAATTCTTACGGATAAAAGCCGGATCGGCCAAACGACTGGCACGTCCAGCTTTGGTATCTTCTGCCTGCACCTGACACACATAACTGAGGGTTTGTTTAATGCGTGCCATATCGACACCAAAACGACTCACCAATCCCGGCACAATCACCTGCGGATCGTAACTGTTGCCCTTGTTAAGATATGCCAACGTACCTTGTGCAACAGTACACAAATCAGCCTGAGATTGGGCCACCATCTGGCCTTTAAGCGGTTGATTATCAATACTATATACCGGGGCGGCAATGCCTCCCCCCGAAAAAAGAACTGAGCAAAAGGCCAATACAGCTAATTTTCGACGGTTCACAACCGTTATTCTCATATTTTATAATCTCTTAGCAATAAAAATGGCATAACCCCTGTCTAATTAACTCAGCAAGTGCGCTAATTGTCAAAAGGATCTGCGGTATGTCAGGGAGTATACGCAAAATAAGCTATAATCCACAGAGGATTTTCCCGGAGTTAAAAATCATATGAGCATAAAAAAAACCAGCAGCAACCATCAACCCACAGAACAAGATGTCACTGCTGAACATATCTATAAAGATCGCCGTAGCATTTTGAAAAAACTCGGTTTTGTTGGAGCTAGTGCGTTGCTTTCAGGCCAGGCGAACGCCAACCTATTTGACTTATTCAGCAGCCCCGACGGTGACGATAGCGAAAATAAAGCCAAAGGCCCAGATTTTAAACGCCACCCGTTGACCTTTAATGCCGATAATAATCCTTCTGCACTGAAATTAACGCCAGAAGTCAAAGCCATCCATCATAATAACTTTTATGAATTTGGCACTGATAAATCTGATCCATCGGACAACGCTCAAGCATTTAAGGTTAATCCCTGGCAACTGACGGTCGATGGTGCGGTCGACAAACCGCTGACCCTAGATTATGACGACTTACTTAAATCCTTCCCATTAGAAGAGCGCATTTACCGCTTACGCTGTGTTGAAGCTTGGTCGATGGTGATCCCTTGGGTTGGTTTTCCATTGGCGTCATTGCTGAAAAAGGCCGGGGTTGGATCTTCAGGTAAGTTTGTTAAATTCACCACCTTACACGACCCAAAACAAATGCCAGGACAAGCCAGCCGTCGCCTCGGTGGCGGCATTGATTATCCCTATGTAGAAGGTCTGCGTATCGACGAAGCCATGCATCCATTAACCATGCTGGCAGTGGGCATGTATGGCAACACCCTGCCACCGCAAAATGGGGCACCGATACGTTTGGTGGTACCGTGGAAATACGGCTTTAAAAGTATCAAATCTATCGTCAACATCAAACTGACGGAAAAACCGCCAGTGAATACCTGGAACCAACTGATCCCCGCAGAATACGGCTTTTATGCCAACGTCAATCCAGCCGTGGATCATCCCCGCTGGAGTCAGGGCAGTGAAAGAGTCATTACCAGTGGCGGATTACTGGCCAGAAACCGAGTGCCGACCTTGCCCTTTAACGGTTATGCAGAAGAAGTTGCTGATTTGTACAAAGGCATGGATTTGAGGAAGTTCTATTAGTGTTAAAAGTCAGTCACAAAGTCTTTGCGCTAAAAAGCTTTATCCATCTGGCGGCATTATCCATCGTCGCCCTGCTCTACTACAAAGCCATTGTCGATTTGCTCGGCAGCGATCCGGTCAAAGAGGTGATCCACTTCACTGGCCTTGGCGGTTTAAACTTATTGTTGCTGACGCTGTTGGTCAGCCCTGTAGCAAAAAGATTCAAACTCGGTTGGTTACTGCGGGTTCGGCGCTTATTGGGTTTATACGCCTTTTTTTATGCCTGCCTGCATTTGCTGAGCTACGGCGCTTTTGAACTGCAATGGGACTTTTCATTGCTGGGCAGCGAAATCATCGAACGGCCCTATATCACCGTCGGCATGGTGGTTTTCAGCCTGTTACTGATGCTGGCGGTCACTTCACCGGACTACTTTAAACGCAAGCTCGGTAAGCGCTGGCAGAAGATGCATAACGCCATTTATGTGATTATTTTGCTGGTACCAGTGCATTTTTACTGGTCGGTGAAATCAGATGTCAGTGAACCTTTGGTCTATTTTTTACTGGCATTTATCGCGCTGGGTTTGCGTTGGGGCAAATTGCGGGGTTGGTTGAAGCGACGCAGTATTAAGTAACGTTAAAGCCCGTCATCATGCTCACCAGCATCATAAAACATTAAAAACTCAATAATTGAGCCATTAGACTGTTCGTTAAACTGATAATGAATGCGCTTTTCTTTGGTTACCCTAAACCGTCTTTGCGCTTTTATCTTTTCATCATGCAAAGCACCGTCCCTGCCAGCGTCTGTTGTGCTCATACTCAGTCGCTTGACGATAGCAGCCAATATCCTGCGTTTATCACTATTGGTGGCTGCAAGTTTTCGGGTAAAATCTTTGCAAAAAGTATAACCCACAAGCGGAGTTTTAATGTCGTATTCACGCCTGAGTAAAATCGCAATACCTTGCTTCAATTGTTCTGCATCATTGATACTTTTAGGCCAATAAAGCTTTGCAACATCAATCAAAGCCAAAAAGTCTTTTTCGTTGGTCAATAACATCGGTTCAGGCCTTAACGGCTCATCATCAATACTGAATTGTCGCGTTACGATAGGTATATTTTTTAAACCGAATGGAATAAGAATGTTGTCACAACAGCCATGTAACGTGGCAAGAATTTGTTTGAAAATTGCCAATAAATCGCTTCTATCGCTGATAATATCCGGCGTAATCGTGCATATTTGACCATCATCAACAATATCGATGTCTTGAGCACTTCGCATCAGCTTCTCATACATGATGGGGATAATGTTATTTGCCCAAACCCTGTCCTGTCGCCATGGTGGTTTTTGTGGTGCGCTCCATATCACTTCATCGATCAGTGCATTCCAAGCCAGAGCAATTTCATCGTTATCACCGATGCATTGCATAATGATATTAAAATGTTCTAGAAAATCATCACGGCTTTCTTCACAAGCCCAATCTTGTTCTGTGATAGAAATAACTCCAGGATCCAGCACCGCATAAGTCATGATGGTTTGTGACTTCGATTGGCCTTTCGTTTCTTGATGCCAGCCATCATTATTTTCTCTTGCTCACTGGCCGTTTGATCAAAGAAACCTTGGGGCCAGTTGACGATGCCTTTATTCGAGTCAATCTTAACCTCTTCAATGGTTGAACCGTCTTCACCACTAGAGACAAAGTAAATCGCCACCATCTCGCTGAGGTTATGCTCGCCATCTTCCACAATTCTCCTGACGAGGCGATTGACCACGTGGTCACTGTGGGTTTCGACCAACACATTTTTTTGCGACAACGCCAGCGAGATAAAGTAATCGGCCATTTGCATTTGTAAAGCAGGGTGCAGATGAATTTCGGGTTGTTCGAGGATCAGGGTGCCATTTTTTTTCATTCGCAATCCTTCGAGCAAGATTGGAAATATTTGGCTGACGCCAAAACCAACATCAGCAATATTTACCCGAGTATCATTGCTGGAATTCGCATTCATATTTAAACGAATAATTTCACTTTGAAAATCGGGGCCGAAACCTTTGATATTCATTAACTCTAGCCAATGTGCCAGTGATTGCTTAAGAGTGAGTTCTTTCTCTTTATAAAAAAGATCATTGTCGCCATCGTAAAAACAATGGTCTGTTACCGCGGTTTGTTGTTCGGTTTGATAAATATAAGCGGCATTTTCACCTTTAGCGCCAATTTCCAACACTTCATTTTCGTAGATGTATCTTCTTTGCGGGCCTTCTCTTAAGGGGCCAAGATACGAATAAGCTGAATTAACAGTCCTTAGAAAGTGATCAATCGCGCGAAAGAAAGTACTTACTCCGTTCGGAATCTTGTCAGCTAATTCTTCATCATTATATTTAATATCAGGCAATAAATTCTCAAATTCAACAACAATTCCTTCGACCTCTCCTAATAGACAAAAAGATTCACTCTCGAAAAAATCACTGCGCAGCCCCGACCAATTTAGTTTACATCCAGACTCAATATTCTCAACTTGTACATATCCACCAGGTATGAGTTCATTATCACCAGTCATTATCGTTATTGATGCTTCATAGCGGTGTATATCTGCAACGTTAATATGACCCTTTTTTTGTTGTGAAGCTTTTGATTCAACCGTAAACGATAACTTATAGGTAGTATCTCTCATTTCAATGATGTCCATTGGAACCGAAAGCATTGAAAGAAACTGCATTCCTTCTATTTGAGTATCACCAATACTTGCAAAGAGTTCTTCACGTGTGAACTCATATTCATAAGTCAAAGACATCGTTGTATTTTTATCATGCCCATAAATGATGTTTTCAATATCCCCTACATTGAGGTATTTACCATTAAGCAGTATAGATTGATTGGGATTTCCACTTTCTTTATTTTGTTTCAACAACAATAGGCTTTGCAATATTGAGCTTTTACCGCAACTATTGGTGCCACATAAAACGGTGATGGGTTTTATTTTTAAGTCATCCAAGTTTTTAAAACTCTTAAAGTTTTTTAATTGAATACTTGATAACATCGAAAACGCCTGTAATGAATTAAATGAAAGAGAAAAAGAGTGGTGATTTGGCTCTGCCTATGATTGTAGTCTACCTGAATAGGGTGTTGTTTCAACAACAAATGCGGTCACTACTGGTTAACTTTTCGCAAGCCCTTCTAAGCAGTTCAACCAATCATCAAAACCAGCGCAACATTGGCGTATCTTATCAATACCGATAGCTCTGGCAATATCAGGGCCATGAGTGGTTTTTCTGTAAGGCGTATGCTGTTCAAAGCGCTTGGATGGCGCTGTTTGAACCGAATCATTAATAGCCTCAGGGTTGCCATTAAATTGGCTTAAAATATCTTGCGCCCATCCAACCAAATCATCACGATTAAACACAGCCCCAATGGCCTCGGGTGAAGTAAACAATAAAGCTTCGAATTCATACATTTGAATATAAGGAATAAATCGATGGCTTAACTGATGATTCAGTCCCACAGCTATTTTCTTTTCGAGACTTTCTTTGGTTTCATCCGCAGCCTTCTTTCTAAACCCATAAAAATCATATAACGTGGTGACATAGTCAAAACTGTAAATCAACTTACCAATCTCATGCTTGATGCGATCAACACTGACATTACCACCAAGAGATATTGGCTGCATAAAAATGCCTCTTGCCAACAGATATGGCGCTAAGACGGATATAACAAACCGTTCTTCTGTAGGGCCTTCCACTGATATCGCCAACCTTACCATTGCGGACGACCCCCTATCAGGTTTTTATCCCAAATATCACCCATGCCATAATCATCCAGCCAATGTTTTAAGGCTTCTGCCTCTAAGCGCTTAAACTCAGAAGCCCCCGCTTTTTGATCAACAACAATAAAGTCTTCTGGTTGAAATTGATTGGCAAAAGTCACTGATTGAGTAGAGCAAATCACCTGACTGAATTTAGCGGCAGATTTAACCATATCAGCCAAAACTGCCAACGCGGCAGGATGTAAGCCGAGTTCAGGTTCATCAATAATAATGGTATTGGGTTTTAAGGCTTGCGGCTGTAAAAATAGAGTGGCCATGCAGATAAAACGAGCGGAGCCATCAGAAAGCTGATTGGCCGAAAAGGGATCATCATGATCGCGATGGATCCATTTTAAAATAAGCTTTTCATTACCCGCCTGACCTTTAGGTGCCAGATGAAAATCATGAAAAAATGGTGTCACCGTTTGAATAGCACACACGATATCTTGATAGCTGGCCGGGTATTCATGTTTCAAACGATACAAAAATGCGGCGATATTTCGCGCATCATCATAGAGGTAATCAGCGCCATCCAATTCCGTCGCTTGCTTATAACCCGCACTGACACCAGTATCGTGAAAATGATAAACGCGACAACCTCCTAGATAAGCATTGGTGCGTGTCGCACCACCAAGGTGAGGCTGTGCCAAGCCACTTTCGCCAAATCTTCCCTTTAGGGTAAGTTGTGCATTGCTGCCTGCGGTACTGCAATACTCTTGCTCAAAAATCAAACTATCATCATTAACGCCATGGACCAATTCAACATGATAACCGCTGTTACCAATGGTCAAATCAATGCTAATTTTTGCTGTATGCTTAGCACCAAAATGAAAGAAAGTCGCGGCAAAACCCTGTTTTTCAACATACGTTTGCAACTTACCAATGGACAAATTGCGTAAAAAAGTAAACAACGAAATAAAATTGGTTTTGCCCGCGCCGTTGGCCCCTATCAAAATATTGATGGGTCGCATATCTAAATCGAGCGACAGTATCGACTTAAAGCCTTTTATCGTCACATGCTCAAGATGCATAGCAGCATTGATATTTTCATTCATACACTCATCCAAGGGGGCCAATAGATCAAAATCGCTTGTTTAACAAACCGCTATTGTAAGGATAGACGTGACGAAAACCAAGTTAAAACTCCCGCAGGGAAACTATCGTGAAATTGCGCAGCAAGATCACGACACGCAATAGAGGTTCAACGGCGACTCAACCTGCGCATTCACCCGCCCCTGAGCATGACTCAAGACAAAATCCATGCCCTTATCTGCACGCGAAAAATGGCCATAGGTACGGGCAGCACGCTTCGGTGACTGTTCATAAACATAAGAAAATTCTAGCATTTCAAAGGAGTGTGCCAGTGAGGTGTAATTGGGTTGCAGCCATTTAAACGAATCGACAAACCAGTAATCGCTGTTAATGGCCTGGGTTAATGCCTCGCGACCCGTAAAATCACCGATAACCTGTAATCCATCACTCAATCCATCAGACATGCGTTTAACTTTAAACTCAACGTTTTGAGCAATCTCTAGGGTCAAACAAAAACGCTGTAAGCGACGATATAACTCCTGCGTTTCTTGCAACATATAGTGATCGACCTTTTCGAGCACCTGCTGTTTTTTACTAAAACGGGTGCTGTTGCCAAACATCTGTGGCAACAAAGCTTCGAAAACATCGGCATTGCCCACTTGTGCCACCATGGGCGGTTGCCACTGGGTGGCCAACTGACCTGCCAATTGAGCGGTTAAAACGATTTGAGGACCCGCGGTTAATTCTGACACATATCACTCCACTAGCTTTTAATGACCATCAAATGATGGATTTAGATAGCAGGCTCACAGCAGGGTTTGTGCCAAGTGATATTATTTATTATAAATCAGTTAGTTAACAACGATTTTCGGGTATTGAGTCAGTAGCGTCGGAATTTTGGCGCACCAATGCCTAGCGGTTTTTATAAACATCTGGGTCATGCAATTCCATAAACCTTTCGGGCATCTTCAGCGCGGTAAAACCTGATTGCTGATACAAACCATGGGCATCGGCGGTCGCCAACATCATTCGTCTAAGACCTTGTAGTGAGGGGTGAGCAAAGACACATTTCATCAGCCATTTGCCCAGCCCCGCGCCCTGATATTGTTCTACAATAAACACATCGGCTAAGTAAGCAAAGGTCGCGCTATCGGTGATCACTCTGGCAAAACCAATTTGTGGCGGACTCTTTTGCCCGCTCAGGCTTAAGTTGTCGCCTAAGCTCTCACCTAAGTTGTCGTTGAAATTGCCGCTAGAATTGTCATAAAGGCCAAAACACATCGCACCATTTATCGCAGCCGCCAAAGTTTCTTTTGGCATTCCTTTGGCCCAATATGAGTTAGAAAGAATGTCATAAATCAACGGTATATCCAATTGCGATTTGTCGGTAGAAATCACGTAAGACCCTTGTTGCCACTGCATATTTTGTCCTTTTTTACTTATTTAAAAATCGGTTTAAGACTTAGTTTATCGACATTTATCCTCATAAACCATGTTGCTTTGCCGCGCTGACAAACATTGTAACCAATTCGTACTTAATGAAATGCCATTAAAGTCTACTATAATTGTCTGTAGCGCCCGGTCATTTTCAAATCTATACTATAAAAGCGCGCTATGAACTAATAATATAATGGGACAATGGTAATGAATCTGACGCGAACATCATTAAAAAACCCCGCCGCGATCGTGGTGATCGTCACGCTTATTGTGGTTTTTGGCACCATCAGTTTGTTTAGTTTACCCAGCCAGTTATTGCCAAGCATTGAACAACCGAAAATCACCATATCGACCGCTTGGCGCGCCGCCGCACCGGAAGAACTCGAAGCCGCGATTATCGAACCCCAAGAAAACGTGCTGAAAAATACTCAAGGCGTGACCGACATCAATACCAATATCAATAAAGGTTCCGGTGCCATTACCTTAACCTTTGAAATTGGCTCCAATATGCAAAAAGCCATGCTCGATGTCATCAACAACCTCAATCAGGCCCCGCCGTTACCGCTCGATGCCAGTGAACCCATCGTCTCTGAAGGCGGCGGCGGTGGTTCGGCCAATGCAGCTTCACTGCTTATCCGGCCTTTACCGGGCAATGATATTACTGACTTGGCAGTCCATCAAAAACTGGTCGATGATGTGATTGAACCGCGCCTAGGTCGTATTGCTGGCGTCAGTCGAGTCAATTTAAACAGCGTGCGGCCAGAAGAACTACGGATCACCTTTGACCCCCATAAACTCGCGGCACTGGGCATTCAACCGAGCCAGATTTCAACCACCATCTCTCGTGCCACCGATGTTTCTGGCGGTTTTGCCAACGTCGGCAGACGTCAATATACGGTGCGTTTTGCCGGTAAATACGAGATTGATAACCTCAACGATATGATTGTTCATTACAGCGATAACCGTCCAATCTATTTAAGAGATGTGGCCACCGTTGAGAAAGTCCTCTCCGACCGTTTTGCTTTTACCATGCGCAACGGTGCGCCGGGTTATTACATCACCATTGACCGCACCAACAATATTAATACTGTTGAACTGCTGAGAAATATCAACTTGGCACTGGATGAACTCAACGACGGGCCACTCAAAGAAGTTGGTTTAAAAATTGATTTAAGTTTTGATGCCTCAGTGCATATTCTCAACGCCATATCACTGGTATTAAGCAACCTCGGACTCGGGGTATTTTTGGCGTTGGCGGTATTGCTATTTTTCTTACGCGGGCTGAAAACCACGCTTATCATCGCCACCACCATTCCACTGTCATTATTTATCGCCTTTTTAACCCTCAACGCCTTTGGTCGCACCCTCAATGTCATTTCTTTGGCCGGACTGGCCTTCTCTGTCGGTTTAGTACTTGATGCCGCCATTATCGTGCAGGAAAATATCGTGCGCTTGAAATCACTGGGGGTCAGCAGCGGCAAAGCGGTATTAAGAGGGGCACAACAAGTCTCAGGCGCGCTATTTGCTTCGACCGCCACCAGCGTGGCGATTTTCTTGCCAATTTTATTTATGGAAGGTATCGAAGGCCAGTTATTTTCTGATTTGGCCATCACCTTGTCTATCGCGGTGGTTGCGTCGTTTATCGCCGCCATCACCATATTACCTGTCGCCAGCCAGTTCTGGTTAAAAACGGTAGAGCACAAAGACCCATTCGAACATTACTGGCAAAAAATCACTTCGCTGGTGATCCGTTTAACCAATAATACCTTCAAACGACTGGTGTGGATCAGCACTTTGGTGGGCGGAGCCGTGGTGCTGATTGTACTGCTGATGCCCAAAACAGACTTTTTACCTCGGGTGCCTCTTGATGGTTTTTTCTTCTCGCTCGATATGCCACCGGGCGGTAATATTGATACCATCGAAAATGAATTGGTGCCACTGATCAGGCAGCGCCTAGCACCGTATCTCAGTGGCGAAAAACAACCGGCGATCAAAAACTACAATCTTTATAGCTTCTCGGGCAACAGTGGCGGTTTTATCTACGGTGCAGACCCCAAACGGGTGTCCGAACTGATGGACTTGGTGCGCAAAGAAATATTTGCTGATTTACCCGATACCCAAGTGTTTTTATTTCGCGGTTCGATGATCCGCATGGCTGGCGGTGGCGGCGGCCAGGGCATTAATATCGACCTGCAAGGCTCTGATATCGAAGCCCTGATGGCAGCAGCAAAAGTCGGCCTTGGTGCCCTTAACAAAGAATTACCCGGTTCATTTGCCAGACCCACACCGGGTTTAACCCTAGCAGAACCTGAATTACAGCTTATCCCCAATGACCGCCGTATCACACAGGCCGGTCTTGACCGACAAACCGTCGCCAACGCGGTCAGGGCTATGACCGGGGGTTTGTTTGTCAGTGAATATTTTGACGGTAATGACCGCATGAACGTCATTTTGCGCGCCAGTGCGTGGAAAACCCCCGATCAACTGGCGGCCATGCCAATTTATACCCCATTAGCCGGGGTGCAAACCATCGGTGAACTGGCCACCATCACCCGCACCGTCGGACCCTCTCGGTTACGACGGGTCGATGGCAAACGTACCATCACCCTGAGTTTAACCCCGCCAGAAGGCATATCGATGGAAGAAACCTTGGTCATTATTAATGATAAAATCAAACCCTTAATCCAAGCATCTTTACCTGAGGATGCCCGTATGATCGTCAGTGGCAGCGCCGACAGAATGGCGGGTGCAATCATCGATATGACCTTTAATTTTGTTCTTGCGCTGATGATTTTATTTTTGCTGATGGCGGCACTGTTTAAGTCGGGCAAAGACTCTGCGCTGGTTTTGCTGGTGATGCCCATGGCAGTTGCCGGTGGTGTACTGGGTCTTCAAGTCATGGGGCTGTCATTGGATTTGCTGACCATGATCGGATTTATCATTCTGTTGGGTTTGGTGGTCAACAATGCCATACTGTTGGTTGATCAAACTCGAACCGCTGAGAGAAATGGCCTCGACCGTCGCCGTGCCGTGGCACAAGCCGTTCACCTTCGCGCTAGACCCATTTACATGAGTACATTCACCAGTTTATTTGGCATGTTGCCATTGATGTTAATGCCCGGTGTTGGCTCTGAAATTTATCGCGGTCTGGCCACGGTTATCGTCGGTGGCATGAGCATCAGCGCCCTGTTTACGCTGGTATTGTTGCCCAGTTTATTAAGACTTGGCGAAACCAAACATAACAGTGATACGACACAAGACAATGTCCTAGCACTTAACCCTGACCCCGCCATGGCTGGCGTCTCAGGCACACCGATCATAGATTCTCGTGTCGGTAAAAATCATTAAATATGAGCAGGAATTTATCATGACAAATCGCCCCTTGGCAAATACTTTCACTGCGCTCAACTTGAGCTTAAGCTTGGGCCTAAACCTAAGCTTAAGTATTGGCCTGAGCTGGCTGCTACTGAGTGCGCCCGTCACCATGGCGGCAGAATCAGCAGAGCAACAAGCGCCGGCCGTGCCAGTGCAAGTGTCCAACGTGAAACTAACCATCATCGCCCCGACCATTGATGTGATGGCCACTTTATACAGTCGTCATCAGATTCAAATCACAGCCGCAGTTAATGGTCAGCTTATCTGGGTGGCTGAACCTGGCACCTATTTAGCTAAGGGTCAGCCAGTGGCCAAAATGGACTTAATTCCGTTGAAATTACAGCTGGCCGAACAGCAAGCCCAAATTGAGCGGGCCAACATCAATGTCAAATACCAGGGCCGAGAGCTGGCACGGTTAGAACAACTTAAGCTCAAAGATGCGACTTCAGTGTTCCAGATTGATCAAACCCGCTCACAACGAGATATTGCCAACAGCAATTTAAAAATCGCCCAATTACAGATTCAACAGATTGAAGATCAAATCAGCCGTTCTGTCGCCACCGCCCCCTTTGCTGGTGTGGTCACCGAACGATTACACCACGCTGGTGAAGACATTAGTCGCAGCGTGTTAATTGCCCGTATGCTCGACACCCAAAACCTCGAAGCACGGCTTTTTGTGCCTTTGAAACATTTACCTTACCTTAAATTGGGTGATGCGCTGACCTTAAGCACTAGCGAATACCAGCTGAACAGCCAAGTTAATGCGATCATTCCCTCAGCTGATCAACGTTCACAAACCTTTGAGCTAAGAATTACCGTGCCACAAAGCGCCAGTGACCACTGGGCGGCCGGTCAGTTGGTAAAGGTCGCCTTACCCATCAACAAAGCCCGCCAGTCTCTGGCGGTGCATCGCGACGCTTTAATCATCCGTCGTGACGGTGTGTATGTGGTGCGCATCAACGAGGATAATAAAGCTGAACGGGTCAAAGTGATTGTCGGTGATGGTAATGATGATTGGGTGGCGGTGAAAGGAGATTTAAAAGATGGCGACCAAGTCGCCATTCGTGGTGCTGAGCGGTTGAGTGACGGTCAACTGGTAGATATTAATTCGTAGGATTGGTGGGAACCAGTACTCGGCACCTGCGCTATTTACTGTAGCGTATAACTCACCACTGAGAATTCTTGGGGTCCTGTCACCCGGTGCGAGACATCGCAACCGGGCCATTGTTGACAGAAAGGGCTGGTGGCGTTGTTCTTTGCGACTACCACAGAGTCACTGAGTACGCAGAGGCAACGCAGAGGAAAAGCGTTTTATTTTTAGGTCATTCAATGACAAACAGATACATTGTTTTTTGCTTTTGATTTTCTCTGCGCGTCCTCTGCGTGCTCTGCGGCTCTGTGGTAGTCGACGAGAACAACGCCTATAAAAATCAACACAATATCCCCCTTAAAGACACCCACAAAATCACCACCCAAAGTTTCTCTGTGGTGAAAAATACCAAGTAAATAGCGTTCTATTAAGATACAATATCACTACAAAAATCCTCTACAACTCTATCACAGTGCCTTCTTTGGCCAGCAAAAACTCGGTGTCTTGCGGCAAATTGTCTCTGCTTTGAATTTCGCTGAATATTGCTTCGAGCTGATCATCTGTTCGGGTAGGGTCGTGGTGAGTGAAATGCATTTGTTTGATTTTAGCCACTCTGGCCAATTCGATATTGGTATCAAATGTACCGTGGCCCCAGCCTTTTTTACTGGGGTATTCTGCTGCGGTGTATTGTGAATCAGCAATCATCACATCAACGTCTTTAACAAAATCCACCAATAACTGCTGTTGATCATTCACCAACTCCTGATAACCGGAGTACTCTTCGTCTTCTGGATCATAGATATTGACCGGAGGTTCATAATCACCGGTGAAAAAGAATTTTTTACCTGGCTCTTCGACCTTATAACCAAAGTTCAACACCGGATGATTAGTGACAATGCCCGTCACCGTAGCAGAACCGACCTGAACCGATTCACCTTCTTTTAAATGGTGGTAATTGATGGTGGCCGCCAGTTCACATTCTCTAACCGGGAAATAACAATATTCCATCTGTTGCGACAATATACTGCGCAAGTCTTTCATATAGACCGGATCAAACGAACCGTAAATATCAATAGTATTACCGGGAATAAAGAGAGGTAAAAAGAAGGGTAAACCCTGGATATGATCCCAATGGGTATGCGTGATAAAGATACTGACCTTCACTGGCAAGTGTGCCAGCAATTCGTTACCCAACTGGCGAATGCCAGTGCCACCATCAATGATAATAATCTCACCACTGCTGGTACGTACTTCATGACAAGTAGTATTGCCACCATATCTCACCGTGTCAGGCCCAGGTACGGGTATGGATCCTCTGACACCTCGCAAGGTAATTTTCATATTCTCTCTGCCTCCAGCCCTTATACTTCGATCTTAGTTGTAACTATTTAGCTCATATCCACAAAAGACTGGGCTTTTTTGATTTCATTATCTAGGTTGGTCAATGACTCAGCGACTTCAAGCATCGGCGCCCCTAGATAATCTTCAATCTGCTTTGGCAACTGGCGCAATGTCGGGCTGCCATTAATGTAATGGTTAATCTGACTGGCCGCAATTATCGCCACCAACAAAATATTATCACCATAATCCTTCACCAAAGTATGGTGCGCCCTAATACATTGACGCAACGCATCTGGCAATTTCCACTCTTTGGCGACCAGTGATCCCAACTGACAATGATCAATACCAAGCAACTCTTTTTCGACTTTATGTAGAGGAATTTTTTCTGCTCTAGATTTATCAAGCACTGCTTT
This sequence comes from Phenylobacterium sp., assembly GCA_047617105.1. Lineage (GTDB taxonomy): Bacteria > Pseudomonadota > Gammaproteobacteria > Enterobacterales > Alteromonadaceae > JABSOG01. The sequence goes on from JBLGCB010000036.1 coordinate 21,601, forward strand.
ATATTCTGTCGGAAAGAAATGGGCAAACAATACCTTGCCAATATTATGCAATAAACCCGCGACAAAATAATCAGCCTGTTCATTCTGTGGCACCCGATGCTTATCGGCCAACATTTTGGCAATCACCCCAACCGCCAGCGAATTACGCCAAAATGCTTCCATATCGAGTCCGGCATCATTATCTTTGGGTAACACGCCAGACATCGCCACACTAATAGCGACATTTTTAATGGTATTAAGACCCACATACACCACCGAATGCTGTACAGAGGTCACTTCTTTGGCCAAGCCAAAATACGCAGAATTCACCACCTTAAGCACTTTAAGGGTCAATATTGGATCGCTACTAATCACACCTACCAACTTTTTCGGTGGACAATCAGCGCTGGATGTCAGCGCAATCACCTGGTTAACACTTTGAGGAAAAGCGGGAATACTGTCGACAATCTCCAACAGTTTCTTTTTATTTAACGCCATTTTTTATCCATTTTCTTTGCTCTGTCTTTACACTGCCTTTACTCGAACTCTGGTAAAAATAAGCAATTGAGTCAACCTTTGTATAATCAGTATAGTGTATAGCCAAGCCAATAGAGCACTGAGTAAGATAAAAATCTGACAATAAAGCAAAATAAAATCCTCTCGCTAATCACAGGCGCAGATCAAGCCAATAAAAAAAAGATCTGCATTTGATCAAAAATACTGAAAGATCATGGAACTTTTCTCTGTCTGCATACTCATATGATTACTGTATCATGACACTTTCTTAACGTTTTAGGTGAAGTATGAAAAGTTACAACATCCTGACCTTCCTCCTTTCGGTCATCAAACATCACGGTTATAGCGGCGAAAAAGATCTCCAGAACTTCATTAATATCTCACGAGACGAACTCAAAAAATTGGTCGAACAACTGGTTCGTTTGGGTTCATTGGATAAAAAGCTGGTCGAATATGCCCGTTTGACGGGTAAAAATGTCCAGCCTATCCTTGCTTAAGGTTAACCGCTAAATCTTCATAAGATCAAATGACCAAACTACTCACATGCTTACCAGGATTGATGTGTGACCACCGTTTATGGCAATCCACTTGGCCGCGACTGGCGGCCGAGCTAACCCCTACTCATCATCAATTTGCCGCCGCAGACAATATTCAAGCGATGGCCGCTGATGTTCATCACCAGATAACCCCGCATCCCGACCAACCAAACCAGCAAGGCATTAACCTATTGGGATTTTCTATGGGCGGTTATGTCGCATTACACTATGCCTTAAATCAGGCCTTAAATCAGGCCTTAAATGACGCTTTAAATAATGCCAATACCATCAAAAAACTGATCATCATCGCGGCTTCAGCTAAGGGTTTAAACGATGAGGAGAAAAAGCAACGTTCTCAAATCTTAAAATACTTACAAAACAACCGTTACAATGGCATCAATAAACAACGCATCGGCCAATTTGTTCACCCAAGCCACATTAATGATCCGGTCAGCGACATCATTCGCGACATGGACCATTCGCTCGGTCAGCACACCTTGGTCAACCAACTAAAAGCCAATATTGATCGCCCACCTTTAACAGAGCAATTACATCAACTCAATATTCCGGTGTTAATCGTCGGCGGTGCACAAGATCAGATGGTCAAACCACAAACCCTCATTGATATGGGCGAACAACTACCCAATGCCACCGTCAGCATCATTGAGCATTGTGGCCATATGGTGCCATTAGAAGCGCCACAGCAATTGGCCACCCTAATTAACGACTTTATTTGATCAATAGAATTTGACCTCTGTGTTCAATGTCTGCACAATGCCCGGGTATTTCAGCCAAGGATCTCATCATGAAAAAATCAATCACCCTCACTCCTTCAGCTTCTATTTGGGCTTTTGTCCTTTGTTTTGGCTTATTATTGGCCGGTTTGACAGGTTGCAGCTCAACCAACAATGCTCACTATCAACCACAGTATCACCTTGGCCCAATCACCCCAGCAGATTTACTCGCCCGTTATCCGATTTTTGCCGACCACAAGCAAACCGATGACAATTCAGCCAGCGAGACCGAAATACTCGATTTAGCCAATCAACTCAACAACAAAAAACTGGTGGTTGTGTTTGGTACCTGGTGCCATGACAGCCAACGAGAAGTGCCTCGTCTGCTTAACCTACTCGACAAAGTTGTCGCAAATCATCCGCAAAGCAAGATTGATATCAGCTTTATTGCCGCCGCGCCCTATGAACTGCGTGATAAAAAGTTGGTTAAACAATATCGCTTAACCGCCGTGCCCACCATTATGTTATTCGATAAAGACCAAGAATTAGGCCGAGTGGTAGAGCACACCAAACTGACGTTGGCCGCTGATATCGTAAATATGAAATTGTAATAGAAGGAGGAAAGGCTGTCGTAGGGTAGTCCATGGTGCGCCAACTTGTGTGAAAAGCCTCCAAGAGTACCGTGAATCATGGGGTATGCTCGAAAAAGGCTTGTTTATGACTGCAAGGTCACGCGTGGGCACAAAAAGCGTGACCACCCTACGTCATTTCGTCGCTGGTTTGGCGTTTTGACGCAGGCTCGCGCCCTACACGCCATACCTAGTACGATAAGCATTAACACTGGCCAAATCTGCCGCCGATTCAGGTCTGTCTTGCAGGTAACTCACCAAATCTCTAAGGGTCACAATAGAAATCACCTTAGTGGTAAAATCACGCTCAACTTCCTGAATCGCCGATAATTCAGCCTTACCTTTTTCTTGACGATCTAAGGCAATCAATACCCCAGATAAATCAGCGCCATTGGCTTGGATAATCTCCATCGACTCACGGATCGCCGTACCAGCGGTGATCACATCGTCCACCAACATTATACGGCCATTGAGTTCAGAGCCGACCAAAGTGCCGCCTTCGCCATGGGCTTTTTTCTCTTTACGGTTAAAACAATAAGGCATATCAATATCATGATGATCGGCCAATGCCACCGCGGTGGTGGTGGCAATTGGAATACCTTTATAAGCAGGGCCAAACAAAACATCAAATTCAATGCCCGAATCGACCAACGCCGCGGCATAAAAACGCCCCAAACGTGCCAAATCCCGACCGGTGTTAAATAACCCAGCATTGAAGAAATAAGGACTTATCCGGCCGGATTTAAGCGTAAACTCGCCGAATTTAAGCACCTGTTTTTCCAGCGCAAACTCAATAAACTCGCGTTGATAATCTTTCATTTTTTGCCCCTTTTGTTATAAATAATAAAAGCAGTAACTGTTCAGCGTGCTTAGATTTCGCTTCAGAACAAGGCATTTTCGCACGGAAAATAGGCGCATATAGGCATATGTAACTGTTTGAGTACGAAAATAACGCCGTTATGGTGCTAAAGATGAGTGCGCTGAATAGTTACACAAGTTATGCCAAAGCTTGTTTTTGTATCTCGATAATTTCGCGCAAAGCGTGTTTGGCCACTTCCATCATTTTGGTCAGTTCTTCCGGACTAAAAGGTTCGCCTTCGGCAGTGCCTTGAATCTCAATAAAAGAACCTGCTTCAGTCATTACCACGTTCATATCGGTTTCGGCGGCGGAATCTTCAAGATATTCCAAATCGGCAATCACTTCACCTTTATAAACACCAACAGACACGGCAGCAATCAACTGCTTTAACGGGTTAGTTTTGATAATGCCCTTAAGGCGCATATACGACAAAGCATCGACCATAGCAACGCAAGCGCCAGTGATAGAAGCGGTGCGAGTGCCGCCATCTGCTTGGATAACATCACAATCGACGGTGATCGTGTTCTCGCCAAGGGCTTTTAAATCTACCGCAGCACGTAATGAACGAGCGATTAAACGTTGAATTTCCATGGTACGTCCGCCTTGTTTACCACGGGCAGCTTCACGGTTCATACGGCTATGGGTAGAACGTGGCAACATACCATATTCTGCGGTCACCCAACCTTTGCCTTTACCTTTCATAAAGCGCGGCACACCTTCTTCGACAGATGCCGTACACAATACCTTGGTATCACCAAATTCAACCAACACCGAACCTTCGGCATGAAGGGTAAAATTACGGGTGATGGTCACCGGACGAATTTGATTGACTGTTCTTTCACTTGGACGCATAGTAAACACTCTCACTTATCTGGAAAATCTGGTTAATCGCTTAACAAAAACACTCAATACTAAGTCCTTAAAACTAAGCACTAACCCTTAAAAAATATTGCCCGGCATTATACCTGCTAATTCCCCCTTAAACCGCTAACTTTTAACAAATTAGCCAATTGTTATTGTATAATTGCGCCAAAGTTCGACTAACTAGGCCAAAATACATGATCTACAGCATGACCGCATATGCCCGCCGCGAAATCAAAGGCGATTGGGGCACAGCCATTTGGGAAATTCGCTCTGTTAACCAGCGTTATCTCGAAACCTTCGTTCGCTCACCAGAACAGTGTCGCGCACTAGAACCCATTGTTCGCGAACGTCTGCGAAAACAACTGCAACGCGGTAAAGTTGAAGTCAACTTGCGTTATACCGACAACCCCGCAGCAGCCAGCCAGCAACAAATCAACCGTCCGTTGGCCACCCAACTTATCGACAACGCCAAATGGATACTCGACACCGCAGGCCAGGGCCAGCTAAACCCATTAGACATTCTTAAATGGCCTGGCGTTATGGCCGCCGAAGAATCTGATATGGATGCCATTAACGCTGAGTTATTGGCAGGTTTTGATTTATTGGTTCAAGACTTCAAACAAGCCCGCGCCGACGAAGGTGAAAACCTCAAAGCGATGATAGTTCAGCGTCTTGACGCCATCAACGAACAAGCCACTACCGTCACCGAAGTATTGCCAAAAGCACTAGAATGGCAACGTCAAAGACTGCTCAACCGCCTTGAAGAAATCAAAGCCGAATTAGACCCTGCCCGCCTTGAACAAGAGATGGCCTTTTTGGCCCAAAAATCTGATGTTGCCGAAGAACTCGACCGTCTTGAATCTCATGTCAAAGAAACCCGTAAAATCCTCAACAAAGGCGGAGCCTGTGGCCGCCGCCTTGATTTTATGATGCAAGAGTTTAATCGCGAAGCCAATACTTTGGGGTCTAAATCGATTACCACGGATATCACCAATGCTTCGGTTGAGTTGAAAGTTTTGATTGAGCAGATGCGGGAACAGATTCAGAATATTGAATAAGCAGGGACCACAAAGCCTGAAACTGAGTAGGATGGGTTGAGCGAACCGGGCTGTCGATACAGCAAAACCCATCAACATCAAGCAAAATCATCCATTTCCAATCGTCAGAGCAAATGATATGAGCAACAACGAGACCAAAGGCAATGAACAAGAGCATTCAGTTTATATCCATAAACTGACGCTTTCTCGCCACCCGTATATTAGTGATGTTTGTATTGATACCAAGCAAAAGAAAAAACACATCATTATTACAGGTAAAAACGGGGTGGGTAAATCAACGCTTTTAAATGAAATTAAAAGTGCAGTGCAGGTATCCCAAGGTGATTTCAAGAAGCACAACCTTGTTAGCATACGTCAAGCCTATTTCGAACATCTTGAGCGGTATCAATCTGAAACAGACCCATTGATAAAACGAGCACTAGAACCCAAACTTAAGTCACAGCTAAATAATGTCACTAGCAAAGCTACATTCTGTGATCTGGATTACAACAACCAAACAGCTGTTGACTTACTAAAAGGCCAAGCGGCGATACAAGCATTTTTTAATGCCAAACGCACCACTGAGTTTGGCACAGTTGAGAGTGTTGGCTCTACCAAAATAACGCCTCAAGAAATCGATCAACCACTCTCCTCAAAATTTAAACAACACCTAGTAAACTCACGTTCACAATTTGCCTTTGCTCAGGTTGATGGAGAAGAAGAGGAAGCCAAAAACTTAAACACTTGGTTCACCACACTAGACGAATTTATGAGTGATATCTTTGATGAGCCGGTTAAATTGCATTTTGATCGCAAAGCGCTGAATTACAAAATCGAATCCCAGGATGGTTCGCAGTTAGATTTCAACCACTTAAGTGAAGGTTATGCTGCTATTCTCAACATTGTCACCGAAATCATCATGCGGATGGAAGCCATAGAACACGGTAACTTTACCTTGCCCGGCATCGTGTTAATTGACGAAATCGAAACCCACTTACACGTCCAATTGCAGAAAAAAATCTTAAGGTTATTAAGCAAATTCTTCCCTAACATTCAATTTATTGTCACCACCCATTCGCCCTTTGTACTGACCTCCTCAGAAGATGCAGTGATTTATGATATGGAGACAAACAGCTATATTGATGCCAAAGAAGATCTGTGGCAATACAGTTATGAGGATATTGTAGAGGGTTATTTTGATACCGAAAGCTACTCTGTTGAGCTTGAAAACAGAATCGCTCGTCTTGAAGAATTGGCGGCCAAAGATAGCAGCAGTTTAAGCGTAAAGGAAAACAAAGAATTGCTGATACTAAAAAGTGAACTACAAGATGTACCAACATTCAAACTAGCTGATATCGAATTACGATTACAAGCACTTGGCCTGAAAAAATAGCGGGTGGCATGATGATATATTTTGCTAAAACTCAACCTGGCCCAACACAAGCACTGCGTGCTCAACAAGCCAGTGGCAGTACAAATTGCGATATTGCCGGGGTTCGCAGTCAGCTAGAAAGTGACTTTTACGATAAGTGTTATATCTGTGGCTTTGAAAGTAGTTCAATGAGAATTGAACATTTTCGTCCGCATTTATCTGATCGTGATCGCATGTTTGATTGGAATAACCTTTTTTACGCCTGCGAACATTGCAACAGCCTCAAAGGCTCCAGTTATACTGGTTTGCTCGATTGCACTCATACCACCAAAATTGATGATTTAATCGAATTTAAATATGATCCAACCAAACCTATAAGAAAAAAAATCACCATCACAGATATTGGCTCTAACAGCCCCGATACTGTCGAGCTGATACAAGTGGTATTCTCTGCGCAAAATACACCGACCAAAAAGGCAGGCGCAAAGCTACTTGAAAGAAAACTGAGCATTGCACTAAGAGACTTTCAAAAAGTTGTCGCACAATACAACAAAAACCAATCGCCAGCCAATGAAGCCCTTTTACGCCATGAAGTAAATAATCAAAGTGAGTTTGCCGCTTTTAAGCGTTGGATGGTTAAATTTTCACCGCAAAATTATCCCGTTCAATTGCGAAGTTGGTTTGTTGATTAACGGCCAAAAATCAACATTTCCAACCCTTGGCCCAGCAGGACAGCGGTGCCGAAGCTTATCCCTGTAAACCAACAGCTCATGAATATTGCAGTAAACCACTCAAACATGCGCCTGATAAAGTTGGGGATTCTCTTAAAGATACTGGCACTTTTATCAAGCGGTAAAGTTAACTTGCCTAGAAGTAAGACCATAAGAATCATACCGCCGCTCCACATCGTTAACAGAATCAATACCTGCTCTAAATACGGTTTGTGAGCTAACAATGAGGATTGGCCATTCATTTGCGGGCGAAAAAACACAAACCAAGATATGCAAAAGCAAACAACTATCAATAGCAATATAGGCCAACGATATGGTTTCATTTGCATTAGAGCTATATTAATTCTTCGAGGTGTCATTAATGGTTATTTCTCTTTAATTGGATGATGGCACGCCTTGCCGATGTTATTCAGGAATTTTCACGTAAGAAGCTACAAGCTCTGCGCCCCACTGTTTGGCAAGTCAACATTCACAGGCAACGGCGTATCAAAAAAGTCAGATAACCATTGCACCCAACTCACCGGCAATTCTTGGTAAGCGCCCAAATACAAGACCAAAAACACCAAACCAATAGCAAGATAAAACCAAGTGGTGAGGTTACGCACACGGGCCAACTTACGTAACCATTCGACCTTTGACCAGTCATAATCAACACCATGGTCTTTGGCCGTTTGAGCTGCTATGGAAATTGTCCATGCTTTGGCCCATAGTGCAAATGTCAGTATCGCAGTTGCCAATTGTAACCACTGCCACGGTTTAATGGCAAAGATATCAATGGCTAGTAAATAGGGGAATAACATCACCGGGTTGGTGCTTTGAATATCAATAAAGCTGTGTTGAGAAAAAGAGACGACCCCAAGCACAGCCAAAGTGACAACCGCCAACAATAAACGCAACCGTTCCATTGGATGCTGTTGTATCAGTCCGTGAAATGTCGCCGAGTCGATAACCTGCTTGAATCGTCCACTTTGGATATACAATAATGGCCAATAAAACCAAAAAGTTGATTTGATAGACCAGCGGTATAACAGGGCAGGGATATAGATCAAGGGTAATAAACATACTGATAAAATTTTTACGGCTATTTTGCCATTCTCAAATTCTTTAAATATTCGAGTTGCTGAAAACTGTTCATCTCCAGGCAACATAGTAGGTGGATGCCAAGGATCAATACTAAACATATTT
>JBLGCB010000037.1:0-29865 GCA_047617105.1 Phenylobacterium sp.
TCTGAATTCCTGCGTATAAATTTTACGTTGTTTTTTTACTGACATTGTTCACCTCTAGTAGCGATTTTACACTAGCTTAGTGAGGAGTCCAAAGTTATTGGTAGGGATCACTCAGTGACATGACTTTTTTGGTTGGCGTTTACTTTCGTCCGCTTAGTGCCGAAAGCAGACGTGCTCGTTAGTGTACTCAGGCGGTTCCTTGGCGCATATGCCAACATAGTATTTTCTTGAACATCAAAGTCTGTATTGGATAAACCAGTATTTGAAATTTTGTCACATCTAACAGGTTGTAAGTGCTCCAATTATTAGGATTTATCATGCAAACCAATCTAAGAAAATAGCACAGAAAGTTGCAGGATTGCTCACTCTGGGCGAAAAACTAGCAACACATAAAAAGGTAGGAATTGGCGGTCTCGTGTGGGAAGGCGATCCCTTAATTCAGGGCTTAATAGCGTATTGAATCGTCAATCTTGACTGTCTTGCGTAGCGTCTTTTTCAGTAATGAACTGCGGATATCTAACTGGGTCAACTAGTGGCACTGCGTGTTCTAATTTGGGAAGGTTGTTGACAGTCTGTTTGAGCTACTGCCGATTTTGGCCTATGGTAAAAATACTGTATTGATGAGTAATTTATAAAAGTGCCACAGGCTGTGGCACAATTGCCTGTAAGAAAGCTTCCCAAAACAAGTCTTGTTAAAGCTAAGATAATAAAGTCAGAAATTCGCCGAGACCAATGACTTGTGTCTCAGCAGACATTGGAAAGCTGTCCTCACCGGAATAAACTACAAATTTTTTCGTCGCTTTAATATCTTCGCTGGCCAAATGGAAACCTTTGCTGACCTTGGGGGCTGATGAGCGTTTGATTTCTACAGCCCATACTTCTTGGCGAGGGCCTTCCAATACTAGGTCGATTTCAGCTTGGCTAGACGTTCGATAATAGCTATATTGCCATTTATCGCTGAGGTTATTGAGAATATTTTCAATCACAAAACCTTCCCAGCTATTTCCGATTGACGGATGACCCATAAGACTTTCAAAATCAACGATATTAAGCAATCGGTGCAATAACCCTGTATCTCGAACATATATTTTAGGTGACTTTATCAGTCGCTTTTTAGTGTTCCCTGACCAAGGTTGCAACTGCCTGAGCATATAAAAGTCGGTTAACATATCTAGGTAAAAGCGTATGGTTTTATGATCAACTTCTAAGCTTTTTCCCAGTGAAGACAAGTTGACTTGTTGACCATGCCAATGCGCCAACATAGACCAGACCCGCTTTATACGGGTCGCTGGCACTCTATTATGTCCCATCAAAGGTATGTCACGCTCAACATAGGTTGAGATAAAATCGGATCGCCACTGCCAACTTTCATCGTCATCAAAGGCCAAATAACTATCGGGAAACCCGCCTCTCAGCCAAAGTTTCTCTATTGCTGGAATCAACGGATCTACCTGAGTGACCTCTGGTAATGAAAAAGGGGGTAATTCTAAATAGCGAATACGCCCTGCCAGTGTTTCGGATGAGTGTTGTAATAAATCTCGCGAGGCAGAACCGAGGAGTAAAAATTGGCAACTTCTTTCACCTGAGCGTTTTCGTGCATCAACCAAACTTCTCAATACTTTGAATAAATCAGGTTTGCGTTGAACTTCGTCAATGATTAAAAGTTTATTCTCAAAGCGTTTTAAAAAAGCTTCCGCGTCATTGAGTTTGGCCAAATCCGAGTCTAATTCCAGATCAAGGTAAGAAACTTCCTTATCAAGCATATTGCCAATTCTTTTTTTGGCAATATCAAATGCCAGCGTCGTTTTACCTACCTGACGAGAACCAAGTATCGCAACGACAGGCATGGCATTGAGTGCCTGGATAATTTTACTTTCGAGTAATCTTAATATCATCCATGCATTTTGGCAGTCTAACTCCCAAAATACAAGGGAAAACAAATAATTTACCGAAAGATGTTATAAAAAAGATAGGAATTGGCGGTTGCGTGTGGACGGTCAATCCTATACCTGCCTTTGTAATATAACTGATTCGCCCCCTGAATTAAGATGTATTGAGCTTGTCCTAGTTTTTTATTATTCTCAGTTTGATTTGGCAAGGAATCTATAGCACAATCGCAGCTTTAGTATTTGAGAATATGAGCGGACAAGTAACAAAACAAACCGCAAAAATAATTCAGGAAGCCGCGATTATAGTGAAAAATGTAAATGTTTCTACCGACAAGATTAGTTTCAACCAGCTCGTCAATAGTATTCAACAGGCTCACGATGAGTTGTCGGCACAGGCAAGCAAGGCAGTTAACGTAAGTCTAACCCTGCGTAATTGGCTGATTGGCTTTTATATTTTTGAGTATGAACTTAATGGCAGTGATAGAGCTGATTACGGTAAACGAATTGTAGAAAATTTGTCAGAACAACTGAGTAATATAAACATACCTCGCACAGATGTTCGAGAATTGCGGCGTTATCGCCAGTTTTATGAATCTTACCCTCAAATTGGGGAGTCACTGACTCCCCAATTACAAAATACGCTCGACCTCAACACGATAAGAAAACGGGAGTCACTGACTCCCGTTTGTGGCGAGTTGCTGATCAGCTCGCTATCATTTACCCATATCTCTTCACTGTTACAAATAGATGATCACACCAAGAGAGCTTTTTACGAAATTGAAAGTATCCGAGGAAACTGGTCTGTTCGTGAGCTAAAGCGGCAGATCAATAGCCTCTATTTCGAACGCTCAGGACTTTCAATTGATAAAGAAAAGCTTTGCGCTATTGCCAATCAATCCGCAGAAAAGTCTGCGACGAATATGCTTATTCGTGATCCCTATGTCTTTGAGTTTCTCGGCCTTAAAGCAAAAGAAGTCATGAGTGAATCGCACCTAGAAGATGAGTTACTCAAAAACATTGAAGAGTTTTTGTTGGAGTTGGGTCATGGGTTTTGTTTTGAAGGGCGGCAAAAACGGATATTAATTGGCGAAAAACACTATTTTGTTGATTTGGTTTTTTATCACAGAGTTTTAAAATGTCACGTTATTGTGGAATTAAAGCTCGCCGAATTCAACCATGAAAATATTGGCCAACTCAATACCTATGTAAGTTGGTATAAGAAAAACATCATGGTTGAGGGTGACAATCCGCCCATTGGTATTTTGCTGTGCACGGATAAAGATCATGCTTTGATGGAGTATGCTTTGGCTGGTATGGATGAGCAGCTTTTTGTTTCTAAATACCAGTTGGCTTTGCCCTGTAAGGCTGATATGCAAGATTTTATTGAAGACAAATTGCGTGAGCAGGATGAAACAAAAAGGCAGGAATAGAAGGTATCGTGTGAGTTGATCATCCCCTAGTTTTTATAAATGTCAGTTTAAGAGGTTGTATAACCCCTATTTATTAGGATTAGTGTACCACGCGCATTTCACCGTTGTGGGAATCGGCAGAATTGAGGTAGTATGACCGCAATTCGATTTATATGATTGGTAAAAATGTCTAAAAAGAAAGAGCCAGCCACGACGGCAATTAATACCGCAAACAGTCTGCTGTTGACAGACGTTAAGGCGCTAATTCTCCATGCCAAGCAACGAGCCGCAGCGACGATTAACAGTGAACTCACCTTATTGTATTGGTAAGTTGGCAAACGTATTAGTGACGATGTGTTAAACAACGAAAGAGCAGAGTATGGTAAGCAAACCATTGCTAATTTAGCTAAAGCGCTTACCGTCGAATATGGTAAAGGTTGGAGTAACAAACAGTTACTACATTGTATTCGTTTTGCCGAATCCTTCGATGATTTGGCAATTGTCTCTACAGTGTCTAGACAATTGAGTTGGAGCCATTTTCTACAGTTGATTTACTTGAAAGAGCCATTAGCACGAAGCTTTTATGTGCAGATGTGTAGCCTTGAACGCTGGAGCGTACGGGTATTACGTAAGCAAGTTGGCAGCATGTTATTTGAACGTACAGCAATATCTAAAAAGCCGGAAGAAGTTGTTGAAGATGCATTAACTCAACTCAACAAAACAGGTGACCTAGATATTGATTTGGTGCTTAAAGATCCCTACCTACCTGCTTGATTTCCTATCACTAAATGACCGTTATTTAGAGAAAAACCTTGAAGATGCTATTTTACGTGAAATGGAACAGTTTCTGTTAGAACTGGGCGCAGGTTTTACCTTTGTCGCCCGGCAAAAACGCATCCAAATTGATAATGATGATTTTTACATTGACTTATTGTTTTATAACCGTAAATTGAAACGATTGGTCGCCATCGATTTAAAGATGGATCATTTCCGCCATTCTCACAAAAGCCAAATGGAGCTGTATTTACGTTGGTTGGCCAAGTTCGAGCAAGAAAAAGATGATATACCGCTAATTGGTATTATTTGTGTTCAGGAAAAAAACAAGAGCAAATAGAATTGCTTGAAATGAATAAGAGCGGTATTCATGTTGCTGAATACTTGACTGACTTATCACCAAAAGAACTATTGGAACAACGGTTGCGCCAGGCATTGCAAAATGCCAAAAATCGAGTTGGGTATGATGACGGCGGATCAGTTGATGCTGGGTAACTCAATTGTCTAAACAGTGTTTAGACAATTGAACGGATGGTATCGGACGCCTGTATTTTGTGGGTATCAAGAGATTCTCGCTGCCAGCTTTAACTTTCTCTGAATTACATACTTAAAAATAAGGTATTTAGCTTGAAAGATATTACTGTATCCGATAAATTTTTATTTAATTTCGTACCTGAGCAATGGGATTCAATTCGCACACTCAGCTTATTTCATTATGAGAAAGCCTCTAATGTACGCCTGTATAGGCGTGGGTTAACTACAATTCGGGATCATCTGGAAAAATTTAGAACATTTGCAGGTTTGGCAAATAACGCTTATGCCTGAAATCGGAACTGATAGAGAGCAGCTTGAGGCTGAAGGATTCTCACCAGCTGTCTATTCAAAAGAGTTTGCAGCAGTAGTTGAATCCTGTGCTTGTGAATTATATTCAACTTTGGATGGAGTTAGAGACATTATATTTACCGTATATAATGAAGTGCAAGGAGTACAAAAGAAATCAAATGAAAAGCTATTCAGAAAAGCCTACAACAATGAATATGATATTTCTTTTCCAAATGAGCTGAATACCATCTTGGCATCCGCGTATTCAGATTGGTTCCAAAAATTAAGAGATTTTCGTACTGAAATGACCCATGGAAGCTTGGGTTCCACCTCAATGGATCATGACTCAGGAAAGGTAAGATATTTTCACACTGGTATGACAAGAGGGGGAAATACATTAATTATGGAGGACTTCGTTAAGTATATTTCCGACTTGTACTCTAAGGTTTTAGCCCTATTGAATGCTGTGTGTGATTTTTTATACGAAAATCTACAGCTAAGCAACGCCTCAACAATGTGTGGTATGTATAAAGCTCGATGTTATGAAAGGTTAATTGAACCAGAATTACCACTTACGAATCAGTCAGGTTATTGCGTGTCAAGGCAATGGTTTGATAGTCAGCCCGAATATACATGCCCACTTGCCAAAGATTGTGGTGCGTATAAACGAGCAATTAGTGAATTAAAATTTAGAACAACCGACAGTGCTCTTGAACAATAGTACAAAAAAAGGCAGGAATAGAAGGTATCGTGTGGGAGCGTGATCCCCTGGTTATTGTTTTGTGTGGCTGTGAAACTGTTCATAAATTTCTTTGAGTTCACGGCGAATAGCGAATTCATTGGCCTCTATGATTGCCGGAACATCTCTTGTCTGTCTAATGAGTGAAACGATGGCGATCAGTTCCTTGTCCAAAGGTAAATAGACAAGATAATGTTCTCTTACCGGATAAACTTTCAAGCCTGTGTCATCTGTTATTTTGGTAAAAGAATTTTGGCGTTGGCCAAGTTGCTCAGCAGTTTGATGAAGACTACTGAAATATTGTTTGGTCAGCGCCTTGCCCCATCGTGACATTGACCACTTTTTGGCCTCCCGAAAATCTCTTTGAGCCGTTTCGGTTAATATGTAATGCCTTTTTTTGATGGTATTGCTATTCATCTTCCTCGAAAATATCCATGATGGACTGGTCAGAAAAACGGCCTTGTTTTATATCATTCAAACCACCCATAATATGACTTAATGTCGCTTCTGCCCCCATGTCCCGGCGTATCAAATCACGGAGATATTCGCTAGGTGTTGCATATAATCCGGTGTCGCCGACCCGGGAGTTGATGAATTCACGTAACTCATCAGTCAATGATAAATTGAGACTGCTGGCCATATTTCATTCTCCTTTAAACAAAATAAAGTGTTAAAAATAATATCACTATGACATATATCGACAATATTCGCCATGCTATATTCATTCAAAAAGTAGTTAGTTAGCTGATTGGCAAACATAATAATTTTAAGTACAAAAGGTAGGAATTAGCGGTTGCGTGTGTGAGGATCATCCCTTAATCATACCGTATTCTGTCGCCTAATCTTGCTCGCACCGGCCAAAAAACCATCTTAAAATTGAAGCATAAAATGTGACAACCCTAATTGACTGCTGGCAAAGTGAGTCAACACTCTTTTATACTATGCAATATTACGTTAGCCAAACTTAAAGGTGAAAAAATGTTATGGAGTGAAGTCAGAAAAGACTACCCAAATATGTGGGTTGTGGTAGAAGCTTTGCAAAGCCAACAACAAGATGATGAAAAAACCATTAATGAAGTCACTGTGGTTAACTCTTTTAATGACTCTATCGAAGCTTATCGAAGTTACAGGGCAATCCATAAACAACAACCTCAGCGAGAATATTTGCTAGCCTCAACGGCCAATGAGGCACTTAAAGTTAAAGTACAGTACTGGGCTGGTGTCGGAGGTAGGATATGAAATTTAAATGCTTTCTTTGAATGTAAGAGCAGGGGTTACCATTTGTTGCCATAAAGCTTGATGAGAGGGAGTCGAAATCGAATTTGGCAATGCATTGATCGATAGAGGTTCTGCGTCGTCTTTGTTTAGCATTGATGAATTATTGGACAATGGGCTTGGTGCAAAACAGACCGATATTATTGTTGAAATGGTGGGTATTGGAGGCACAGAACACGTCTTTCAAAGAGAAATTAACGCTGTTCAAATAGCAGCGAGTCATATTGCCAATCCTGTGGTTCAATTCGGAGAAATGGATTATGGTTTTGAAATTGACGGGATAATAGGCTCTGACTTATTATCGACAATTTCTGCTGTTATTGATTTTGGCTGTAATTCTATAGATTCAAATCGTTAATAACGAAGGTGGGCAGCAAACACCTTGTTTAATTCCCCGTACGAGAAATTGTAAAAACAAAAAGGCAGGAATAGAAGGCTCGTGTGTGGAGGTGATCCCTTAAATCCTATTCAAATCTTTATGTAATTGAGTTGGAATATCCCTCACTTCGTGCAAAATGCTTATGATCCCAATAGTATTGCTTGGCAGCTCCCGAAAGAAAACGAAATGTTTTTCATAGCGGCTGAACCAAGCATCTTTACTTAATGATAGTTTGGTCTGAGGCAATTTTCGCCAGCGTTTTTCCTTGTTGGCCAGTTGTACAAAGTGCTCATGCAGACCTCGAATATATTTGTCTGCTTGCTCAATTGACCACTGCTCAACAGTATATTGCCAAATCTTATCTTGCTGCTTATCGGCTCTGGGATACAGGCGATAAGAACTCATTTGTTCAACCTAGCCTTATTGCGTTGAATGACATCATCAGCTGTGACTGCTAAAAATTCATTTTCATCAGCACTTAATGCTGGCTCTAATTCGTCTTGTAAAAACTGCCAGCCATCCTGTTTTTCTTTGAGATCATGGCGGATCAGATCTCGAATGTACTCGCTGGCACTTTCATAAAGGCCACCACCTTTATTACTGAGCTGTTGTTGCATGTGGTCATACAATGCACCAGTTACCCGAACATTAACACTATTGGAAGCCATAATTTCTTCACATCCTATTTCACCAAACAATCTATTCTTGATTATAACCCTGTGAATATATCCTTCAATATAATTTACAGAGGTTTTATAAATAAGTAGGAATTAGCGGTTGCGTGTGTGAGGATCATCCCTTAGTTGCCTATTAAAACAATCATTATTCACATCACCCATCACCCGAAAGCCCCTACATCGGCAACCTCAGTAAAAACTCACTACCAACCCCCAACTGCGAACGAACCTGTAACTCACCGACTTCTCTTGCTTATTCCAATAGCCATGGTGATTGCTGGCTTTGATTCGTAAGGTATATTCTCCTGCGGGTAGGTTGCTGTAAGTGGCTCGGCGGTTTTTGGCATCGGTATAAATCCACGCTTGGTCCTGACCTTGCAGTTGCCATGCGTATTGATTTTTCATCGGGTTAGCAAAATGCAGGGCGGCGAATTCAAAGGTTATCAGGTTTTGCTGATGGCCAAGAGTTATCTGCGCCAGTTGGTTGATGGCTTTGGCCAAGGTGAAGGTTGACGGGGATTTTTGCCCCCTAGTTGGCAGCTCAGTTTTGATGGCGACCGATTGATTGGCGAGCAAAAAATCTGTTAGCACCACGGTTGGCGGTTGCTTATCATCGACAATGTTTTCAGGGAAAAAACGATTAAAGCCATTGAGACCACCAAAAAATATTTCTCCTGCTGCACTTTTAAAATAAGCACCAGAATTGATCTCATTGCTTTGCAGGCCATCGTTGACATCATAGTTTCTAAAAGTTTCTGCATCTGGGTCGAAACGACTAAGGCCCTTATTGGTGCTGAGCCATAATAGCCCCGTTTCATCTGCAACAATGCCGTAAACGACATCATTGGGCAGGCCATCCTTTTCTCGGTAGTGGCTGAAGGTTTTGGTTTGGGGATTGAATTTATTTAACCCGCTATTGGTGCCCAGCCAAATAGTGCCTTTTTTGTCTTCAAAAATGGCTTTAACGGTATTATTACTCAAACTATTGGCTTGGTTTGGTTGATGTTGGTAATGGATAAAACGCTGTGTTTTGCTGTCAAATAGGTTTAGGCCGCCACCAATGGTGCCAATCCACAATGACTCGGTCGAGTCTTCAAAAATAACCACAACATCATCATGACTCAGACTATGGGGGTCGTTTGGATCGTGGCGATAATGCATGAACGTTTGGCTGGGACGATGGTATTGATTTAGCCCGCCGCCGTGTGTGCCAATCCATAACGTGTTTTTTGAGTCCTCATAAATCGTGATTACATCGTCCGTGTTTAGGCTATTAGGGTTTGTCTTTGAATGGCGAAAGTGGACGAAACCCTGAGTATTGGCATCGTATCGGTTCAAACCGCCATCCCAATTGCCAATCCAAACTAGCCCTTGACTGTCTTCAAAAACACTCGATACATCATTATTGCTTAAACTGTGTGGGTCTGTCTCGTTGTGCTTAAAATGTATAAAATTTTGGGTTTTGGCGTTGTATTGATTTAAACCATTATCGGTGGCAACCCACAGTAAACCCTGGCTATCTTGATAAATACTCCTGATGCTGTTTTGGCTTAAGCTATTGGGGTCGGCGAGTTGGTGTTTAAAATGGTTAAAGTGTGATTTTTGGCTGTCGAGTTTATTGATGCCACCATTAGACACACCTAACCAAAGTGTGCCCTGGCCATCCACATAGATTGAACGAACGAAATCTGTACTTAAGCTAGAGGGGTCGGTGGATGCGTGCCTGAAATGGCTGAAATTGTGTTGTTTGGCATTGTAACGATTTAATCCACCACCCCAGGTCGCAATCCATAGGGTGCCAGCATTATCTTGAACCAAACTTCTGATGACATTATGGCTTAGACTGGACGAGTCAGGGTCCATCGAGGCCTCTTGGTGTTTAAAATGGCTGAAATGTTGGTTTTTGGTGGTCATATCGAGTCGGTTGAGTCCATCGCGGGTGCCGACCCACAGCTGTCCCTGTGGGTCCTTCAGCAGCGCGGTGACGTGGTTATGACTTAAACTGTGTGGGTCTGATGGGGCATGTTTATAATGGATAAAATCTTGTTGGTTTTGCCCTAGGCGGTTGAGACCGCCACTGGTGCCAACCCAAAGGTCACCTTGGTTATCTTCGAGCAGGCTCCAAACTTTATCATTGCTTAAACTGTTTGGCTTGGTTTTGCTGTGACGAAAATGGCTGAATTGGCCTGTAGACTCATTAAACCGATTTAATCCGCCAGTATAAGTGCCTATCCATAAATGTCCCTGGTTATCTTCAATAATCGACTCAACTCTGTCGTGGCTTAGGCTGTGAGGGTCTGAGCTATCATGTTTAAAATGAATAAAACGTTCAGTGTTGGCATCGAAGCGATTTAGCCCTCCGCCACGGGTACCAATCCATAATCTGTCTTTTGAATCCAACAATAAAACTTGGCCATAGTTATGTGAAATCGAACTGGGGTCTTGCGGATTGTGGCGAAAAACCTTAAAAGTATAACCGTCGTAGCGGTTAAGGCCATCTTGGGTGGCAAACCATAAAAAACCCTTACTGTCTTGGACTGTGGCATTGACTGTGGCATTGACTGTGGTTTGAGATAGGCCGGCTTCAAGGGATAGGTGATCAAAGCGGGTTGCTGGGCCGGATGCTTTTGCGTTTGGGCAATATACCAAGATAGCGACAAAAATGAATAGGGAAAATAGTAAAGGCATGGATTCCAAAGGGGTCGGTTATTGTTGTTTAAGCATAGACCAAATAGGGCGGGCATGACCATAAATTAGCGCGATAGGGTCGTGAAAAATAACGGCTAATTTATTGTTCATCAGGCCAAGCTAAGGTTATCAGTGCGCCACCCAAATGGGCAGCCATCGTCAGCACAACGTTGACCATGATGGGTTGTGGTTCTAAGGCCGGCGGTACAACGGCAGAACCGACAGCACCAGTAATACCACCGACCGCACAGGCGAAAAAAGTGGTGGTGATTGGCGCGGGGATGGCGGGCATTAAAGCGGCCAATAAACTGGCCAAAGCGGGATTTGAGGTGCTGGTATTGGAGGGGCGTGACAGAATTGGCGGCAGAACTTGGAGCAATAACGCCATGGGCACCCCATTGGATATGGGGGCCAGTTGGATCCACGGGATTCAGAATAACCCTATTTACGCGCTGGCCACAGAGTTGGCTGTGCCGCTGGAGCAGTGGGATTATGATGATCAGGTGATTTATGATCATCAGGGCAATATTGACTATACCATCGCGGGTTATATGCAAAACCAGCAAAGTAACTTGTATAACTGGATAACTACCGCGCTGGCCAATGATGCCAATGCGACGGTTCAGGATGCATTTGATGTTGGGGTGCAAAGTGGCGATTTGGCCGAACCTGTGGCTGGAAAAGTATTGTTTGCCGGAGAGGCGACTCATGCTGCTTATCCGTCTACGGTTCATGGCGCTTATCTGTCTGGCGAGCGCGAAGCCGATAGGATCATTGCTGCTGGCTTTTGATGTTAAATAAGCCGTCGTTTTGGTGGCGCTAGCCCAAGCAAAGGATAAATGCTAAAGTGCTGTATTAGTGTCGAGTGTCGGGGTGATAATTGGTGTTGACTTCGTCAACATTAGTGCCGGGCGTCGCTTCGTCGGGACGGCGCTCCCACACCAGCACCATGGATTAACACCAGAGGGCAAACACATCACTCATTCTGCACGTAAAAAAGCATTTAAGCTGACCACACAAATCGATAATCCGCTGGATTTAACCACCCATTTACCCTTTCGCATTGCGATTGTCAGTAACTTACTGGCCCTTAACCGTGATTGGAAAATCCGCTCCTTGTGCGACTTGGATCCACGAGAAATGCGGGTATTGTTAAATATCGGCTCTTATATGCCACTTAAATCTGCCGATATTGCTTATCAGTCACGGCTTGATTCGTATACCGTCAGCCGGGCGGTGAAAAAATTGCAAAGTCAGGGCTTAATTGATGTTTACCCTGATCCTTTGAGCAAAAACATTAAAAACCTGGTGTTGAATGAACAAGGCAAGGTACTTTATCAGCAGATAAGTGAAGCATTAGAAGCGCGTTCGCTGGAGCTCGAAAGTGTGTTATCGGATGACGAACAGCAACAGCTATACCATATGCTTGAAAAGGTCGAAGCAAAGGCCGAAGAGCTGTTAGCCCAACAAGCCTTGGCCTTGATTGAAGAAGGGCATGAACCACCGGCCGATCAAAAAGAGTTAATTCGATGGTATAAGAAGGGACTCAATCATTGATGATTGAATCCGAGTGACGAATCCAAGAAGTTGAGTGTGAACTGAAGCAAGTACCCGCTTTTATCTACCTCAAGCACATTCCAATTGCTGCGCAGGGGTTTCACAAAAATACAACTCAAGCTTATCTTCAACACCGACAAACTCGTCGGCATCTGCCGGGGCTTCGCCTTTGACTTTAATCAATGGCCAAATTGCACTGTATTGACGGTTCAACTCTAACCATTCTGGTGCCATTTGCTCGGGTAGAATCGCCTCGGCAGGACATTCTGCTTCACAGACACCACAATCGATGCAGTGATCAGGACTTATCACCAGCATATTTTCGCCTTCGTAGAACGCATCTACCGGGCAAACTTCGACACAATCTTGAAATTTACAACGAATACAATCTTCGGTTACAACATAACTCATGATAACCCCTTCTTTTTTTTACAATTTGTTTTTCTTTTTACCAGTGAGAAGAAATATCGCTTAATGACTTCTTCACCATCGCGTGATCGGGCACTGTTGCCGCTTCTGACGGATAACCAGTCACCAGTAGAATATATGGCTTATCGGTGACGGGTCGCTGGCAAATATCATTGAGAAAGTTCATTGGTTTTGGGGTATGGGTTAATGTCACCAAACCCGCGTTATGTAACGCGTTGATTAAAAATCCGGTAGCGATACCGACAGACTCTGGTACGTAGTAGTTTTTGCGATCCATACCCGCTTCAATACCACCACGACGCTCGGCAAAAATGGCGATTAACCAAGGGGCAGTTTGCAGGTAAGGTTTGCTCGAATCGGTGCCCAGTGGGGCCAGCGCGTCTAACCATTCTTCACCCGCTTTACGTTCATCATAAAAATTGCGCTCTTCTTTTTCGGCTTTTTCGCGAACCTCAGCTTTGGCTGGTGCTGAGCTAATCAAGGCAAAATGCCATGGCTGATGGTTGGCACCACTGGGGGCGGTGCCTGCGGCACGAATACATTCTTCAATCACTTCACGGGGCACGGTGCGATCAGAAAAATCCCTGACAGTATGACGACGGCTGATTTGCTGGTAAAAATCTTTTGAACGGGCCAGCATTTGCTCAACCGGATATTCCTGGTAATCAGGTAAAGGTAAACAATCATGTTCTTTCATCAGGTATCCCCTTGGTTTTAGTGTTTAGCTTGTGACCACTGCTGCCAGTGGCGAATGAGGTCATTATTGCACAGGTGTTATAGTTATTGCAAGTGCACTATCAATATTGCATTTGCAATATCTATGAAGCATAATAGCTGCACAATAGCCTCATCATGAGCGCAGACAATTCATTCACTACAGGGGTCTATAACGATGCAGCAACACTTATCGACGGCGTCAGCTAATACCACCAATACCAAGCGGACTTCGGTGACCGTCAGGTTTGCCGGTGATTCAGGTGACGGGGTACAAATCATCGGTGATCAGTTCACCATGACTCAAGGCGAAGCGGGCAGTGATTTTGTGACTTTACCGGATTACCCGGCCGAAATTAGAGCACCGATTGGCACCCGTTTTGGTGTCTCGGCTTATCAAATTCAGTTGGCCGATCATCTAGTATCGACCCCAGGCGATCACGCCGATGTCTTAATCGCCTTTAATCCGGCGGCACTGGTGGTTAACCTAGAACGGCTTAAACCCGGTGCTTTGGTGGTTGTTGATAGCAGTAAATTCAGCAAACGCGGATTGTTGCGAGCCGGGTTAACGGCCAATCCACTGGAAGATGGCAGCTTAAATGCCTTTCGTGTGGTGCCGATAGATATCTCGAAACAAACATTAACGGCGGTAAAACCGTTTGGTTTAAGCAGTAAAAACGCGGGTCGTTGTAAAAACTTTTGGGCATTGGGTTTGGTATTGTGGTTGTTTTCACGACCAAGGATGTCGGTGCTGAGTTTGATTGAGCGCAAATTTGCCAAAAAACCCGAGCTAGTGGCGGCTAACGGCGTGGCGTTAAATGCTGGCCATAGTTTTGGCGAAACGGCCGAGTTGCAAGAATTTGCTGAGTTACCGCAGGTGCAAGCCGCCCAATTTGCCGCGGGCCTTTATCGTAGTATCACTGGCCATAAGGCGTTGTCGTTGGGGATTGTCGCCGGGTTAGAAAAGGCGCAATTAAACGGTTTGTTTTGTTCTTATCCTATTACCCCGGCTTCGCCACTATTACATGATTTGAGTATTTTGGATGGGGCAGGGGTGGCGACTTTTCAGGCTGAAGATGAAATTGCGGCGATTGGCACGGCTATTGGTGCTTCTTACGCAGGCAGTCTGGGCATCACCTCTAGCTCAGGTCCGGGTATTGCGCTAAAAACCGAAGCCATTGGCTTGGCGATTGCCACTGAATTACCTTTGCTGATAATCAATGCCCAGCGTGGCGGACCTTCTACCGGGTTACCGACCAAAGCCGAGCAATCAGATTTATATCAGGCGGTGTATGGCCGTAATGGCGATGCGCCGTTGCCCGTGCTGGCGGCGCGCTCGCCGGGAGATTGTTTTGCCGTGGCCATCGAAGCGGTGCGAATTGCCTTACAACATATGACCCCGGTGATTTTATTAACCGATGCTTATATCACCAATTCATCTGAATTATGGCAAATCCCCAAAATGGCTGATATTGCCGCCATTGAAACTTGTCGGGTAGCCGTTGATGACGACAATCCAGATAAATCGCTGCCCTTTGGCCGCAATCCGCAAACCTTAGGGCGCAATTGGGTGGTGCCTGGACAAGCGGGTGGTATGCATCGTATTGGCGGTTTAGAAAAAGACATTGATAGCGGCCATATTTCATACGATGATAATAATCACCAAAAAATGACCGATTTACGCGCTAATAAAGTGGATTGCGTTGCCAACTTTATCCCTGATCAGCAGGTTCATTTTGGCCCTGAGCAAGGTGAGTTGTTGTTGGTGGGATGGGGCTCGACTTATGGCGCGTTATTACAGGCGGCGAAATCGGCGCAGGCGGCTGGCCAAACTGTCAGTTTAACCCATTTTCGTTATATTCATCCGCTGCCGAAAAACGCCAAAGCGTTATTAAGTCGATTTAACAAAGTGGTGGTGGTTGAAATGAACAATGGCCAGCTGGCGACGGTGCTTAGAGACAAACTCGCCATCGACGTTGACTCATTGACCAAAATCACTGGGCAACCATTCGCCGAACAAGACATTCTGGAGGTTATCAATGAACACAGTCACAGTAAAGCCGCGTGATAAAATAAGAGTTAAGCCGGGTGTACAAGGCGTTAAGCTGGGGCCAGCAGCAAAACGGGCGCAAGACTATGCCACCGATCAGGAGGTTCGCTGGTGTCCGGGCTGTGGTGATTATTCTATTTTGCGGGCGGTGCAATTGGCGTTTGCCGAGCAAGATGTTGCCGCTGAAAATACCGTGTTTGTGTCGGGCATTGGCTGTTCATCACGTTTCCCGTATTACATGGAAACTTATGGTTTTCATACCATTCATGGCCGGGCACCGACCATTGCCACCGGGGTTAAATTGGCCAATCCTGAGCTGGATGTGTGGGTAGTGACGGGAGACGGTGATGCATTGTCGATTGGCGGCAATCACCTGATGCACGCGTTAAGGCGTAATATTGGCCTCAATATCTTGTTATTTAACAATGAGATATATGGGTTAACCAAAGGCCAATACTCACCAACCTCAAGCGCAGGCACGGTATCACCGTCTTCGCCGGGCGGTTCGATTGATACGCCGTTATCGGCAGGTTTGTATGCCCTTGGCAGCGGCGCACAATTTATTGCTAGGGCGGTAGATACCGATATCAATGGATTAAAAGCGGTGGTGACCGATGCTAAGGCCCATGAAGGGGCGTCATTGGTGGAAATTTTTCAAAACTGCTTGGTATTTAACGATAAAACCTTCGGCCAATTTACCGACCCTGATGTTGCCTTAGATCAGCAACTGCATGTTAAACATGGCGAGCCACTGTTGTTTGGTAAAGCGTTTGGCCAAGATGGCTGTAAAGGTTTGGTCTTTAATCCGACGTCGTTGTCGATACAAGTTGTGGACTTGGCCGCAGACGAGGATGCGATAAAAGGTGTGCTGGTACACGACGAAACCAACCCCACCTTAGCGCAATTGTTATTGAGCATGACCCCGCCAGCATTACCTGTGGCATTGGGCGTGGTGTATCGCAACCCCAAAGCTGCGTTTGAAACGTTATATTGGCAACAAAATGCCACTAAGCACAAAACAAAATCGGTGGATGAATTGCTTAATAGCGGTCAGATTTGGCAGCGCTAGAATCGTTAAGTGACTGTCCCATGGGGGGTTATTGAGATAGAATAGCGCAGATTTTAGCTTATTGAGTACCGTATTTTGCAGTTTAGAAAAGATATCAATGGACTTAGAGCCATTGCTGTCATGGCAGTTGTGCTATTTCATTTTAATGCGTCTTGGATGCCCGGTGGTTTTGTCGGTGTAGATATCTTTTTTGTCATTTCTGGTTTCTTAATGACAGGCATCATATTTAGCGGGATCGAACAACAAAACTTTTCTATTTTGAGGTTTTATGCTGCCCGTGCCAATAGAATCATCCCCGCATTAGCCGTTCTTTGCCTAGTGTTACTGCTTTTTGGTTGGTTCTATCTGACCCCCCTAGAATATAGGGCGTTAAGCAAACACGTGGCGAGTAGTATGAGCTTTATCTCTAATATTACTTATTGGGGAGAGGCGGGTTACTTTGATATGGCGTCAGACCAAAAATGGCTGTTACATACCTGGTCATTATCTGCTGAATGGCAATTCTATCTCATCTATCCCGTTGTGCTGGTGGTGATGAGCAAGTTTATGTCGCTAAAGGCGATGAAAACCACGGTTTTAGTTGGCACGGTGATCGGGTTTATTTTTAGTGTCTGTGTCACGTATCAATGGCCTACCCCTGCTTATTATCTTTTACCCGCAAGAGCATGGGAGATGATGCTCGGTGGCGTTGCTTATCTTTATCCCTTTAAGCTCAATGATAATAATAAGAAACTTTTAGAGTGGATAGGTTTAGCGCTGATGGTTGCTGCTGGGCTATTGATATCTGAACAAGACTTATGGCCTGGTTATTTGGCTTTCATCCCTGTCATGGGCGCTTTTTTGCTGATTCAAGCGCAAAGAAATAACAGTATGATTACCGGCAATGTGATTTTGCAAAAATTAGGCCAATGGTCATATTCTATCTATTTGTGGCATTGGCCTTTGGTTGTGGTGATTTACTATTATTCATTAGATCAAACCACTGTCTATTTGGGACTGGTTTTATCCGTTGTTCTAGGTTTTGTCAGCTATAGGACTATAGAAACCCTCAGATTTAAATCTATCCCCTCGATGGGCGGTAAAGATTTTTTAACCACAAAACCGATGTTATTGGCCTTTTCATTGGCTGGTATCAGCGGTTTCATCTACCTATATGCGTACAATCACACCAGTGTTTCACCAACAGTTAAAATAAGAGAACAGTTAGTCAATCAAGAAAAGAAGCTTAGACAAGTAGAAATCAGAGCTGGCATTTGTCAATTTAATACCACAGGCAAGTATAAAAAACTGAATGACTTTATAAACCATTGGGATTGTCGTTCTGATAATGAAGGTTTAGTGGATAGTGGTATATTAATTTTTGGCGATTCTCATAGTGCGGATAAAGCGATGGGATTTCGTTTAAATGGCATTGATGTGATACAAATTGGTGGCGCAGGCTGCCCCTTAAGCCCCAAAATCACTAGGAAGCATAAGTCTTATTGTCCAAAATTAGTTAACCTCATCGACAGCAAACTATCGAATGATGATTACCAAACTATCCTGTTATCAAGCCAATTTATTCTGAAAGACTTAAATGACCCCTTATACCTTGAAAGTGTCATCGACTTTTGGTCTAAAAAAGATAAAGAGATTATTATCTTTTCACCGATGCCATCGTTTAAGAGTCAATTTAATCAATACTTAAGGTTTGGTCAAACCACTAAAAAGCCGATGCTGACTGCACATAACACCTTTTTTCAACGTTTGAAATCGATAAAAATACCCAAAAATGTAAATATTATTAACAGCTATGATGTTTGGTGCCAAAAAAGTGCGCCTTGTAAAGTGGGCGATGACAATGAACTATTGATGATAGACAGTGGACATTTATCTGCATTAGGCGCGACTTATTTTGTCAAATTGTTGCTTAAAGAACCGACCTTTAATGAGGTGGTTAAATTGAATTAAAGTAAATGCCCTTGTTGCATCCGTGCCTTGCTAGATTCCAGGAACCTGACTAGACTCAAATGGACTAGCCACGCTAAGGATAACGAGTAACATGTGCAATGCCAAGTACCATGCCAAGTACAATGCTAAGAAGTGCAATCGTGCCCACCTTCCCACCCTATTCACGCTGCTTTTTCTTTGTTTGTTGCAAGGGTCGTTATTGTCTTTGGCCCCGACGGCGCAAGCAGCTAAGCCTTTAGAAGCAGTACCAGCAGCAACAGCAGTAACACTGGGAGACCCAGTGATACTGACCGATATCGACGAAGGCGATATCGGCTTGACTGACCAAGAAAAACTTTGGATTCAACAACACCGGGTAAAAGTGGGGATTGAGCAGTGGGCACCGATGGTGTTCACCAAAGAAGATGGCAGTGTTGGTGGCCTGGCGGGCGGATACCTAGATTTAATTGCCCGTTCTACCGGGCTAAGATTTGAGATTATCAGCGATTTGTGGGATCCGCTGCTGCAAAAGTTAAAAGGCCGCAGTTTAAGGGGCAAGGGCTTGAGTCCGCCTGAGTTAGACCTGCTTCCGGCCACCTATTACACCGATGAACGCGCTACTTTTGGCTTGTATTCTACTCCCTACTTTAATATGCGTGAATTTTTCTATATTCGCTCAGACAATAACACCGTCAAATCAGAAAAAGACCTCGCCACGGCCACCATTGCGGTGGTCAAAGGTTATGGCACCATTCCCAAATTAAGAGAAACACTACCCAATGCGACCATTGTTGAAACCATAGACCTGTTACATGCGATCAATGCGGTGTTAAATGGTGAAGCGGATGCCTTGCTCGAAGCACAAATGGTGGTGGGCAGCGTGATTAAGCGCGATGCGATTATCGGCATCAAGGGCATCAGTCAGGATGTCTTTCCGGCTTCTGCACTGCATTTCTTTTCTCGCATTGACCAGCCTGTGTTGCATTCTATTATTCAAAAAGGGCTGGATGCGATCAGCGAAAAAGAGCGTCAGGGGCTGTTAAAAACTTGGTTATTTGCCGCCAATAACGCAGCTAACAATGCTTCCCAAGAGCTATCGCCGCTGCCCAGTCAAATCAAGAACAAATCACCGCAACTGCTAGGCGATGGCAAAATTAGAGTGTGGCTGATTGTGCTGGCGGTGGTGGTGTTTTTTATTTTATTGGGACTGGCTTATATTCTGCCGCAATATCTGCCCGATGATGCCTTGGCCAGTCAATTTGGTTCTACTCGGTTTCGTTTGATTTCTATTGCCGTGGCCAGTGTGATTGTGATTTTGGTGCTGGCGTTGGCGTGGTATACACTGGAAAAAAATCGTAAATCGACCTTGTCATCGATTGAGTCTCAATTGACGTTTGTGCTCGAAACCACCACTTCGACGCTAGAATACTGGATTGCAGACCGACATAAGCGATTGGCTCGGTTTGGTCACGATCCGCAGTTGGTGCAGCTGACCAAACGGCTACTGACAGTGACACCAGAGCAGTCAGCACTTCAGCAGTCATTAATTCAGTATCAACTGAGGACGTATTTCAGACGACGAGCGGCTGATTTTGGCAGTGAAGGTTTCTTTATTATTAACCCCGAGCGAGTCAGTATTGGCTCACAGCGTGACAGCAATCTTGGTTCACTGAACCCTATCAGCAAACACAGTTCGCATACGGCAGCATTACTGAATCAGGCTTTTGCCGGGTTCGGTGTGTTTATCACCCCGGTGTCCAGTGATCTTAAAGCAGAGCCTTCAACCAATGCTAGTCAGGATTTAACGATGTTTTTTGCCACGCCAATCAAAGATGATGATGGCACTGTTTTAGCGGTATTAACCCAGCGTTTGTTACCCGGAACCCGGCTGTCAGGGATTTTGCAGCAAGGGCGGATTGGTAAAAGTAGTGAAAGCCATCTGCTGAATCCGGCGGGCACCATTGTGACCAATAGCCGCTTTGGTCCTGAGGATAAAGCCACACCCATTCAAACAGGGCTAGCTCAAACAGGATTGACGCAAATGACCCAAGCACTGGCACGCCAGGCCAGTGAGCAGGTGGCGATTCGATCCATTAACGCGAATATGCAAGGGTATATTAATGATCGCGGTTTAGCCGTGTACGGTGTCGGTTGGTGGCTAGAAGAAATTGGCGTCGCTATGATCAGCGAAATTGCGGTGGATGAGGCGTTGTCAGGTTATCATGAAATGCGCCAAAATTTGCTGGTGCTGATTTCGTTAACTCTATTGTTGGCGATTGCGTCGACCTTGCTGACCGTGACCATTGGTCAGCGGGCGACTCGAGCAATGCAGCGTTCGAAAAATGAGCTCGAAGACAAGGTTCTGGTCAGAACCCAAAAATTAAAAGAACGCGAAGAATCGTTGTGGGATTTGTATGAAAATGCGCCAGTGGCGTATGCTTCGGTAGATCCACACAGCTGGTTCTTCTTGAAACACAACAGTGCATTTGCCCGCTTACTGAATCAACCCCGGGACGCCTTTGCCGCAATGCAATGGCATGACTTACTGGTGAGTAAACCTCGTGATGGGGGGATTGAAAAGGCCGCAGCAGGGCAGTTACTGCAAGACCAAGAACTCAAAGTCAAACGCGGCAATGGCGACATTCTCTATGTACTACTTTCAGCCACGCCTTCGTATGACAAAAATAATCAACTCAATGAAATTCGTCTGACTCTAATTGATGTTAGTGAGCGCAAGGCCGGTGAAGAAAGGTTGTCTTCATTACTCGAATCGGCCCCTGATGCGATGTTGGTGATTAACCGTTCTGGTGAGATCGTGCTGGTAAATTCCAAGGTTGAAAAGCTGTTTGGTTATACCCGGGATGAATTATTGGTCGAAAAATTCGAAATGTTGTCGCCGGACCATATTCGTCAGCGTCACGTGGAGATGCGCGAACAGTTTTTTGAAAATCCAACGGTGCGCACGTTAGGCGCAGACGGCGGTATTGAGGGTAAGCGTAAAAATGGTGATACCTTTGCCATTGAGGTCGGTTTGAGTCCGTTAAACACCAGCGAAGGTACGCTGGTGGTGGCGGTATTGCGGGATATTAGCGAACGCCATATGGCGGAGCTGCGAATTGCGCAAAATAACCGTGATTTATTAACCCTATCACTGATCAATGAAGCGGTGGCGCAGGCACTGACAGAAGAACAATTGCTCAATGATGTCTGCCGGATTGTCTGTGAAACCAGCGAACAACGTTTGGTCTGGGTCGGTTATGAACAACGTGATGAGGCAAAAAGCATCAAAATGATGGCCAGTGCCGGGATTGATCCGGGGTTTTTGAATCTCATCACAGATTCATGGGGTAAGGATGCCACCGCCCAGAGACCAGCAGGTCAGGTGATCCGCAGTGCCAAACCTGTGGTGGTTGACTTATCGGATGTGATACCAGTGGATAGTGACGATCAAACGCTGCAACCCTCGTGGCAGGAGGCGGCAGCACACCAAGGTTTTAATTCGGTGTTGGCGGTACCTTTGGCGGAGTTTGGCGATGCTTTTGGCGCGATCACCCTTTACAGTGATGTGGTTGATGCTTTTGACGAAAGCCGTATTGCCAGCATGATTCGGGTGGCCGATACGGTGGCGCGAGGGATTCAAACGTTGCGCTCTGACTTATTGCGACAAAAATCCGAAGTTGAACTCAAAGAAACTGAAGAGCGCAGCCGACTGTTGCTGGAGTCGGTGAAAGAAGGCATTATCGGCCTTGATGAATTGTCTCGAGTGACGTTTTGCAACACCGCCGGGGCAGTGTTGTTAGGTTGGCAGCCGGATGATTTGATTGGCCGTAATTTGCATGGCCTGATTTATCAGGGCCTAGCATTGGCGCAACGGCCAAAAGAGCTTGATAGCCCTATTTATCGCTCTTGTAGTAAAGGCGAACAACACCAGATTGATGATGCGCGTTTTTATCGCCAAGATGGCAGTGCTTTTGATGTTGAATATCGCAGTGTGCCTATTCTCAATGGCAGTGAAATGGCTGGGGTAGTGTTGGTTTATCGTGATATCAGCGAACGTAAACAGGCTGAGCAGGCACTGGCCGCGGCGATTAAAGTGGCCGAAGAAGCCAATCAGGCCAAAGGAGATTTTTTGGCCAATATGTCTCACGAAATTCGCACCCCAATGAATGCCATTATCGGCATGTCGTCGCTGGCGTTAAACACCAATCTGGACAAAAAACAACGTAACTATATCGACAAGGTTAACCGCTCGGCTGAATCTTTGCTTGGCATCATCAATGATATTCTTGATTTTTCTAAAATCGAAGCCGGTAAAATGGCCTTTGAAACCATTGAGTTTAATCTTGAAGATGTGTTTGATAATTTGGCCAACCTGCTGGGATTAAAAGCGGCAGAAAAGGGCATTGAATTACTGTTTGATATCCCTGGTGATATACCCATGAACCTAGTGGGGGATCCGCTGCGACTGGGGCAAATTTTGATCAACCTAGGCAATAATGCGGTTAAGTTCACTG
This sequence comes from Phenylobacterium sp., assembly GCA_047617105.1. GTDB lineage: Bacteria > Pseudomonadota > Gammaproteobacteria > Enterobacterales > Alteromonadaceae > JABSOG01. Next base: position 22,915 of record JBLGCB010000037.1, read on the forward strand.
AAGTGGGTGAAGTGGTGATCACCGTGGCGGTTCGTGAGTCGAGTCAAAGCGCGGTAATGCTGCATTTTTGTGTTCAAGACAGTGGTATTGGCATGACCCCAGAACATCAGTCGCGGTTGTTTCAATCGTTTTCTCAGGCGGATTCTTCAACTACCCGTAAATATGGTGGGACCGGATTGGGTTTGGCGATTTCGAAAAAACTGTCGGCGCTGATGGACGGCGAGATATGGGTTGAATCCCAAGCGGGGGTGGGCAGTCGTTTTCAATTCACCGGCCGTTTTGAGCTTCAACCCCAAGCCCAGCGCGCCCTGGTAGCACCAGATGTGGTGGAAAATCTGCGGGTATTGGTGGTCGATGATAATATTGCGGCGACCCGGATATTGCAGGCGATGTTGCAAAGCATGAAGATTCACTGTGGCGTAGTCAATAGCGGTGAGGCTGCGCTTGCGGCAGTGGTTGAGGCGTCAACGTCGATGGCCTATGATTTGGTGTTGATGGACTGGTCGATGCCGGGCATGGATGGTATTGAGACCGCGAATGCGATGGTTGAGCAACTGGTCGAACGGGTACCGAAGCGCCTGCTGATCACTGCCTATAATCAAGATGAAATGAGAGACACTGCGATGGCAGCCGGATTCTCTGATATTTTGATGAAACCGGTGGCACCGTCGACCTTGCTTAATGCGATTTTGGCTGCTGTGGGTTGTGCGGTCACCGTCAGCGCTCGCAATAGTCATCATGATAAAAAAGCCGCCGAGGCCAAGTTAACGTTAAAAGGGGCGAAGTTGCTGCTGGTTGAAGACAATGAAATTAACCAAGAACTGGCGATTGAATTACTGGAAGAGGCTCAAATCACGGTCTGTGTCGCTGCTGATGGTTTACAGGCGCTAGAGGCGTTGAAAAAGGCCGACTTTGACGGCATTTTGATGGATTGTCAGATGCCGGTGATGGATGGTTATCAGGCGACCCGAGAAATTCGTCGTCAAGCATGTTATGCCCAACTGCCGATTATCGCCATGACCGCCAATGCAATGGCGGGAGATAAAGAAAAAGTCATTGCGGTGGGCATGAATGACCACATTGCCAAACCCATTGATGTCACGGTGATGATGTTAACATTGGCCAAATGGATCAAACCATCGGTGAGTCACCAGCGAGATTCAGAGCCTGCATCTTCAGCACCTGCAACCCCTTCAGAACCCCTCACTCAGCCCCTAAGTCTACCAACAACAGCAACCGCTGTTATGGCCTTACCGCCATTGCCCGGGATTGATATTAGAAAAGGGTTAAAAGTGGTTCAGGGCAACGAACAGTCTTATCGACGGTTGTTGATCAAGTTTGTCAGCAACCAAGCGGATTTTGCCGTCCAGTTTGAACAAGCCTGCTCGGGTGATGATGACACGGCACCCACACGTGTGGCCCATACCCTTAAAGGGCTGGCCGCCAATATTGGTGCGCTATCACTGCAACAGGCCGCTGGGCTATTGGAAACTGCTTGTGCGGGCAATGGCACGCCTGAACCTAGCTTGCTGATGGCAGTGAACAGCGAATTGGCACAGGTGTTAGAGGGACTTGAGGGCTTGCATCAAGCAATGGAAAAAGCGCCAACCCCCGTCATTGACCCCGCTGTCGCACAATCCGCTGTCGCACAAGCTGCGGGAGCAATACCCGATATCGAGCAACTTAACCAACTGCGGCTGCTGCTGCAAGATTATGACGGTGATGCCACTGATTTAATTGAAGACATTATGGCGGTAGCCCCGGTTAAACCGTATCGACGTTTATTACTGCGCATTGAAAAGGCCATTGGCGATTATGATTTTGAGCAAGCACTGCTGGATTTGGATGAAGTATTAAGCCGTATACAGGAGCAGCAGTCATCATGAGTCTTTATATCAACCGTATCACCATGCGTTTTAACGACCAAGCGGTAGAAGCGGCTTATCGTCGAGAGTCATTGCCGATGACGCTGCTGCTGACGCGATTAGCCATTTCAATGATCATTATTTTATTTGCCGGTATGGCCACCGTGGGTGATGTGTTGGCTGATGCCCAAACCTTGTCGACCTTGCTGTGGATCCGTCTTGGTATTGCGACGCCCATCTCGGTGTTATTGTTGAGTTTGTGTTTTGTGGTGCAGCGTTATCAGATGGTGATATTGATTGGCTTTTTGGCGGGGATCACCGTGGGGGGCGCGCAAGTGGCGATCACTTATTACAGCAGCCCTGAATTGGCGATTGTTTGGCATGGGGTTTATGGGTCGATTTTCTTTGGTACCATCACCATGACTGGGTTAAATCATATCAGTGGCACTCTCACTTGTCTGCTTATTCTCGCGGTGCACTCGGTGGTGGTGTTGAATACGCAGGGCTTGGGGTTGGCGCATTATTATATTGAAATGACCAATCTGGTGTCAGTGATTTTTGTCGCCGCGATATCGGTGTATTTGATTGGTTTTCAATCGCGTAAGCATTTTGCCAGTGAACATAAACTGTCACAAGTCACTGAATCGTTAAAAGCCCGTGAAAACCGCTTATACACCCTCTATGAATATGCGCCGATTGCTTATGCCACCTTGAGCGTTGATGAACAGCGTTTGCTCGATCACAATACTGCCTTTAAAGAACTTTTGGGTCTACAAGGACAGCAGGTGAACGGGACTTTGTGGTCAGAGTTTTTGCCCGTTGATGATCACTCGGATGAGGCATTGATTAAGACCAACCCGTTTGCGTCTTTGTTACAAGGTGGGGTGATGGTGGATAATGAAACCTTATTGCAGCGCCCGGATGGCGGCAGTTTACAGGTGTTGATATCGGCGGTGCCTGGCCATGACGAACAGATGGAGGTCAATGAAATTCGTCTGACGCTGGTGGATATTAGTGAACGCAAAGCTGCGGAGCAACGTTTTTCGGTGTTGATGGAGTCGGCACCCGATGCCATTTTGGTTTGTAGTGACGATGGTGCTTTAGTATTGGCCAATTCGCGCGCCGAGGAAGTGTTTGGTTATGATCACAACGCACTGTTGAATATATCCATTACCCGGTTATTGCCAGATTTAAAACACCAGCTAGGGGGGGCTGGCAAACGAGTTGATCAAAAGCTTCAGGCACGGCGTCATGATGGCAGTTTGTTTTCAGCCGAACTGAGTCTTAACCAAATCAGTAATAATCAACAAAACCTATTGGTGATGGTGATTCGTGATATCACTCAGCGTCAGGCAGATGAAGACCGGCGAGCAAAGAACCATCGAGATATGGCGGCACAAACCTTGATTAACGATGCGGTCAAACAGGCGTTAACCGAAGACCAGCTACTGGCAGATGTTTGTCGTATTTTGGCTGAGGTGCACGATAAACGTCTGGTCTGGATTGGTTATAGTCAACACGATGCTTTGTCTACTATTAAACCGATGGCGCGTTTTGGTTACGAAAAAGGCTTTCTGGCCCAGGGTATTGGCAGTTGGTCATCGGCGGGTGGGTTTCAAGGGCCGACGGGTTTGGCGATTAGCAGCAACGAAGTGCAACTGGTGACAGACACCAAAACGGATGCTGATTTTGCTAGCTGGCGAGCATTGGCCATTAGCCGTGATTATGCTTCCGTTTTGGCGCTGCCTTTGAGCCTTAAAGGCAAACCTTTTGGTGCCATCACTTTGTACTCACAGCACAGTAACGGATTTGATCAAGCCAGTATTAAGAACCTGCAACGGATGGCAGATACCGTGGCCCATGCGGTGCAACATTTACGCACCAAACTGGCCAGAAGCGCCGCTGAAAATGAACTTAAAGCCAGTGAAGAACGTGGGCGTTTGTTATTACAATCTATTGACGAGGGTATATTTGGGCTGGATATCGCCGGGCGACTGACTTTTATGAACCCCGCTGGTGGCCAAATGTTGGGTTGGCAAGACTATGAGTTGGTGGGGCGCAAAGTGCATGGTTTGATTCACCATATGAATGTCAATGTCAATGGTGAGCAGTTGGCGGTGGAGCAATCGCGAATGTATCAAACCTTTAGCGAAGGGCGACCGCAGTACGTCGATAATGAAGTGTTATGGCGTCAGGATGGCAGTTCATTTGCCGCCGCTTATGCTAGTCGTCCTATCACCAAAGATGGCCAATTGGTCGGTGCGGTGGTTAGTTTTCGTGATATCTCAGAACTGAAAAAAGTCTCAGCAGACTTGCTGGTCGAAAGAGACAGGACCCATGAACAAGCCCAGGCTCGATTCGACTTTTTGGCCAATATGAGTGATGAAATTGGTGGTCCGATGGAGACCATTACTCGCTTGTGTGGTCTTAGTGCAGATGAAGGGTTTTTTGATCAGCCAAGCCGTGAAAAACAACGCGACAACCTGCGTCAAATCAGTCGTAGCGCGGATGAGTTGCAGGGCATTGTGCACGACATTCTTGATTTTGCCCGCATAGAAACCGGCCAGCCTGATGCCCAGGTGATGCAAATTCGCCAACAGCTGATGAGTTTACGCCAATTATTGGCCGAGGATGATAGCGAGGCGCTAGAGGTGGTTGAGCTGCTGTCTGAGCAGCTTAGAGGTGCTGAGGCGGCAGCGCAATTTGACCCGGTCAAAGAAAAAGTGCTGGCCTATGAATTGGATGCTGCACTGGTTTTATTTGATGCGCTGGACCTTGATGAACTGTTGGTTTGAAGGGGGGTTGGGCGAAGGAGCCGAGTACCTGCTTACCCTGCTGTTTGTTAAACCTCACTACTAAGGGATTTTGGGGTTCTGTTGCTAAGCTCCGCTGCTAGGCTGTTGCTGGCTGTGAGGGCTGCTGCCGCTGTTCCTTGCGACTACCACAGAGTCACTGAGGACGCACCGGGCTGTCGCTACAGAGGCAACGCAGAGAAAAAACGTTTTATTTTTGGGTCGTTCAGTGACAAAGAATGGTAAGTAGATATATTGTTTTTTGCTTTTGCTTTTGCTCTTCTCTGCGCGTCCTCTGCGTGCTCTGTGACTCTGTGGTAGTCGACGAGAACAAAGCCCATACAAATTAATACAATGTTGCCCTTAGGACACCGAAAAAATCACCCGGCATTCCCACCTAAAGTATCTCAGTGGTGAAAAACATCGAGCAAACAGCAGGGTAAGCCGGTACTCGCAGCTTTCCCCGCTAAACCACTGTACTATGCCTACGTCTCCTCATTCTGCCGTTTAATCTCTAAAATATCCGGCATACATTGTAAAAACACCGCAACGATATCGGGGTCGAAATGTTGGCCACTTTGTTGTTTAATAAAATCGAGGGAATCTTCAATACTCCATGCTGTTTTATAGGGGCGCGCGGTGGTGAGCGCGTCAAAAACATCGGCGACGGCGACGATTCTGGCGGCTATCGGAATGTCTTTGCCCATCAGTTGGTTGGGGTAACCCTGACCATTAAACTTTTCGTGGTGGGTAAGGGCGACCTGATGGGCCATTTTGAGCAGCTCGCTGGATTGCTCGCCGATGATTCGGGCACCCATGGTGGGGTGAGTTTGCATCACCTGCCATTCTTGTTTATCAAGCTTACCGGGTTTGAGCAGGATGGCATCGGGGATGCCGATTTTACCAATGTCATGCATCGGTGCTGCATTGAGCAATAGCTGACAAAAATCCTCGCTCATGCCTAATCCCCGGGCGATGATTTTAGAATAATGGCTCATCCGGATAACATGTAAACCGGTTTCATTGTCTTTGTATTCGGCGGCACGACCGAGGCGCTGAATCACTTGCTGGCGGGTCTCGTGAAGCTCCTTGGTGCGTTCATCGACTAGCCGGGTTAGCATGGTGGCCTGATTAAACAATTCGATATGGGTGGCCACACGGGCTAATACTAGGGTTGGGCTGACGGGTTTGGTGATGTAATCAACGCCGCCGGCGGAAAAACCTCTTTCTTCATCGGTTTCTTCGGTTTTGGCGGTGACAAAAATCACCGGGATTTTTTTGCTGTCGATATTGGCTTTAAGCTGTTCGCAGACCTGATAGCCATCCATGCCTGGCATCATCACATCAAGCAAAATCATATCTGGGGGTGGTGAAGTATTGACGATTTTTAACGCCCGTTCACCGTTGGTGGCGACTTTCACGTGATACAGCGGTTTTAAAATACCCCGTAACACATCGATATTGGCTGGTGTATCATCCACCACCAAAATAGTGGCTTTTACTGTTGTTTGATTCATGATCCTTATCCCATTAATAGCCTTTTAATTGTCTTCACAGTATGAGAAGAAAACCCGTATTAAGCAAGTTATGAGGTTTGGCTGAAGTGATGCTCTGGGAGGTTTAGTTGGGAGGTTTGTTTGAATGGTAAATGTATCACTGTTAACTGGACGCTAAATGTACCACTGTTAACTAAACGCTAACAGTGGTTGGGCTACATGTCGTTACTGAGGAATGACATTGTTAGCACATGGTCCTTTTTGACCTTGGCCTACTTCATATTCTACCGTTTGGCCGTCATTAAGGCTCGCATAACCGCTGCCACTTTTGATTTCTGAATGATGAACGAACAAATCTTTGCTGCCATCTTCCGGAGTGATAAAACCATAACCTTTATCGGCGTTGAACCATTTTACTGTACCTTTACTCATCTTCGTATTTCCTGTCTTGTCGTATGTGTGATGTGCTTATATTGATGGTGCTATTTTATTATTGTGATTTTATCGCGATTCTATCGGTATGGTTGATATCAATGAATAAAGATAAATCACAATTTGTTGTAACTATTCAGCGCACTCATCTTTTGCACCATAACGGCGTTATTTTCGTACTCAAACAGTTACATATGGTCTATATGCGCCTATTTTCCGTGCGAAAATGCCTTGTTCTGAAGCAAAATCTAATCACGTTGAACAGTTACAATTTGCTTATGTTTGCCCAGCGCTAAATTGTCATTGAGCGCTACTTCCGGCTAAACGGGGTAAAGCAATAGTAAGTATACATACAAAATTGCGGGT
>JBLGCB010000038.1:0-29678 GCA_047617105.1 Phenylobacterium sp.
TTCAACCAGTCCCTGATGTTCAAAATCGACCAACCAGCGGCGAATTGTCCGCTGTGCATAATCTTCGCCCAAAATAACCATCAGTTCAGACAGCGAAACGGGTTCAGAAAAAGTCCTGAACGCATTTAATACGGCCAGTTTACGATCATGCTTGGTCATTTTGACGGCCATTTTAAGCGCAAAAAACAAAAGATACGTCCACTATAGAAGAAATACGGCCACTTTTAAAGTTATACGGCCACTTTTGACAATAAATACGGCCATTTTACTAAGATACGGCCACTTTTTAAAATTTATCTTTCTAACCTTAATGTAGTCTCACAAGACTTAATCGACAGCACATCTAAGGTGGTATGTAACAACCCTTCGGCACTGCTACCTGGGGTAACTTTGCTACACAGATTGTCAGACTGATGGGAAATGCCAGCATAAAATGCAGCGAAAACAATAAACAGCAACAACATTTTGTTGAGTAGCGTAGCCAAATTTAACATGATCTCGTCTCCCAAATAATTTGTAAATAGTTAGTTTTGCCGCATATGACGGCGAATGATTTTGATCTTAAGGTAAGCAGAATAAAAAAACTGTGAGCTACATCACATAATGGCGATTCAATCCAAATCAATGTTTACTCACAAGACTTGATGCCGAGAGCATCTAGGGTTGTATGCAACATCGCTTCAGCACTACTACCTGCCATCACTGTGCTGCACAGGGTATCTGACTTATTATCAACTGCGGCATAAAGGGCTGCAAAGATGGTGAATATCAATAAAGTTTTGTTGAATAAGCAAGTAATATTAAGCATCGGTCTATCTCCAAAAAGTAAGTCTGTATTTGCTGCGTCGTTGATGATTAGATAATAAGCCAGAGTGAGCATCAAAACTGTGACCAGAATCACACAGAAAAATAAACAACATCTAAACTGTGAACGACATCACAAAGATGGAAGATTAATATTAATAATTGTGAGCGAGGTCACATAACCCGCAGGCGGTGCTATAATTGCCCGCAAATCCCCAGTCCATAAGCCAGAACCAAGGAAAGTTTCATGACATCAACAATCCGTTCATTATACCAATGGCTAATACTGAGTTGTGTGTTCAGCATCAGTATTACGGCCAATGCCGCCGATAACAGCACCATGGCGCAAACATTGTTTAAAACCATTAACCAACGTCTCAGCTATATGGAAGACGTGGCACTTTACAAAGCGCAAAATCAACTGGCGATTGAAAACATCAAACGTGAAGTGGTGGTGTTAAACGGCGCGAAAAAGGCGGCGAGCAAACAAGGTTTGAATGCCGATAGGTGGAAGGATTTTTTATTGCCCAAATCTCTGTGGCCAAAGCCATTCAGTATCGCTACAGGGCAGATTTATTAAGCCAGCCCAGCGACAGAGCGCCACTGGATTTAAACGAGCAAATACGCCCAGCGTTGATTAAACTTGGCAACTTGATTATTGCCCAAATGGCCACCACGCTTGGTCAAGATGGCCCTTTTAAAGCCTCACAACGTGAGTTGTTTTTTCAGGCTTTACAACATAGGTATATTTCTGATGCCGATAAACAGTTATTGTTTGATGGTTTGTTGGGGGTAAAAATGGCAAAGTAATTAAAACTGCGTCAAATGAAGAAACCGACCTTAATATTAAAATCGCCTAATCGTTTATTTTGACTCATACTAAAAATTGAACCTAATTTCATCAAATTAAGGACTACCATGCTTAACGCGATATATTATCCATTCTCAAGATGTATAAATAATAATTCGTTAAAACAAATGTTACTGCTATTTGAAAGCATTTCTTTTTTAGATCCTGTTTCCGACAATAATTGGCGGGCACAATTGATGAAAGACCTAGAGAACCAAGATGATATACGATTTAAAAGTTATCAGGAGATACATGAACCCACCAAGGATTTGATAAAAGACCAAGTGATCAAGATAATAAAACCATCTGGACTAGACGTCCACACGAACAAGCTAACGGCTTTTTCTGCGATTAGTGACCTACTTGACGAAAATTGGACCAGAGTAGCTTCGCGGCCAATGGATTTTAATATGCCCCACAGACGTTCAGCGTCGGATAATTCAGCCACATGGCAAATATTTAAGGATAAACTGCCTGGAGGTTTTCTAGATGCTCTTGAAGGTAATGAATCTCTCGAAAAACACTTGGTTCACAAGGGAGACGACAATTATTCTTGGACCTTAAGCTATGAAGCTGGATCAGCTATTTCTACATCAATGCATCTGGCAGCAGCAGATGAATTGACGCTTGCACCAATAACAGACAGTCGAATGCATCATCACCTTTTATTAAGAAAATCAATGCGCAATCAATATGGTTTAAAGGAAGGTAACTTTCCCTTAACTGATTCTGCAATAGGCTCTTTAGTAAACCAAAGTGCAATGTCACTTATTAATGAATTTTTACCAGCTGAGGTTTTAGCGCGAGTTTCACTTGAGGAAATAATCCGATTTAGGGAAGAAACCAAACTTTATCGACAAGAATTTGTTGCGGATCTCAATAAACGATTATCGATCGTAAAAAGTGAAATGGGTCCAGAGCATTTAATTCAAATTCAAAAGGAACTGACATTTAATATTGAAAAAGAAGTTAAGGAATTCAAAAATGAGATTGCAAACGCAAGAGACAAAATATGGCCGCAATTCGTTTCTTCTTTGAATAAAAACCTCGCAGCAGGAGGTGTCGCCGCCATCACGTTGAATTCTTTTGGCGGACCAGCATTAGCTTTGGCAGGCTCAATCTTACCTGCGTCTATTACTTTACTCAAAGGCATGTTAGATATAAAGGCAGAAAAATCAAAAGCGATAAGATCAACCTCTCCCTCTGTCACTTTCATGTCGAAAATTGAAACTTTGGTTAAGTAGTCAATGATTCACATGAATTAATTTGCTCAAACCTCAAAATTGCTCCCTAACAACCAAATTCATATGCTCTGATTGTTTGAGCAATGCCTTGGCCCGCACAACTATCAGTGTTTCCAATTTATCAATGGTCTGAATTTGTGCATCAGTCAGTTCACAATCATCAAACTTGACGTCTGCAACTTTTTTGACAACCTCGGTGACCAGCTTCACCGTTCGTTTTTTTAATAACGAAAAAGGGATACCTGAATCATCGGCAAGGCTTAACAAATCAAACGCCGTGATGGTATTAATATCAAAATTATCATCAATCGCCATAGCAGCACTGATATCAATTTTATCGTTGCCAGATGCTTCAAATACAACGGATACTAAATCATAAAATGGTGTCAGCGTGATGCCACTATTACTGACAAAAAAACTGACATTTTTTCCGTGTGCATCGCTGTTACCAATCACCACATTAAAAATTAACCAATCCAACAAGTGTTGCATCGCCACAGCTGGCACTGCACAGGTTTTAGCAAATGCAAATAGCTTTTTAAAACTCACCCCATCTCTAATATGTTTAACGTCACGACCACTGCCAAAGTTATTTTCATACTTGTATTCTGGCGGTAAATCTAAAGCCTGACAGGCATCGATCATATGGCGTTTTTTGACACCATGGGCCGCTCGTTTTCTATCGAACCGCTCTACAATCAGGGCATCGTGTCCCCCGAAACTTTTAAACGTGGTACTCGCCACCTTCAGGCCAACCGCTTTCGCTAGGCGCATACAAAAAAGTTCATTGATAACAATGCTTTTATAACGTGGTGATGAAAACTTAAGGATATGAGTACTCGAAAATTCGCCATCCGCCAATAACATCTGCTTCTGCTTGTCGATATAAACATTTAGTTTTTTCTGGACGCCAGCAACAGACAATCGATACTTGCCATCCCAAGTCACCAACTCTGCCGCAGAGTTGCTAGATAATTTGGCAATTAATTCAGCATCAGAAATTAAGCGAAGCTGTGTTTTATCTGGCTGATACTCAGCATCAAAAAATGACAACGCACCAGCAGTATCTTTACCGATGGTCTGAAGGATGGCATAAAGGTTTTTATTCGACAAATGGTGGCTTTCAAGCAATAGGTCAAATGCTTCCCCTTCTGGAAAAAGGTTACGTAGAAAACGTATCACGGTTTGGGCTTCAAATTGGCCATCAAATCCAATCCAAGGAGAAATTGGAAATTGATGGTTGCGCCATTGCTCATCATAGCTAAACGTACATTGGCCAGGTTCGCTAAAAACCAGAGTCCCTACCCGCTGTGATTGGTTGAATAGTTTAATGGTTGGTGAGATATCAGCGCCACTCATCATCATCACCCGCATTGAGTTCTGCATTTAATTGACTGTCAAACCTTAGCTTGACACCAAAACATGCCAGCACTTTAAAAATCGTTTCAGCCCTAACGGTTTCAAGGCCATTTTCGACATTACAAAAAGTTTGCTTAGAGATACCACAGATGCTGGCAGCATCTTCAATCGTGATGCCTGATGAAGTTCTTCTGAAACGCACACACTCACCGAGTCGCTGCATATTCACTGGCAGACTACAATCCGGTTTTTCAGTACTCACTACTCGCTTTGCCATAATGATATAAATCCTGATTAAGTAGGATTAATATAACCATAGTGAGTCAATATTGCAATAATCAATCTAGAATAGGATTTATTGGCGGGGTTTGCTCTAATATCACAAAAATCCTAACAAAATAGGATTTAAGAAAAGGTTTACATTGATAACAAGCTTTGGAATATAAAAACCGGTTACACTGAAGGTTAGAATAACCCGGTTTGATCAACGAGAGTTCACAAGAAGCAAGCTTAGATTTAGCTTACCTGCACCCGCCATAGTTCGCGAGACATCGACTTTTCAGTCATCGCCAATCGACCATGTAAGGTATAAAGGTTATCAACAATCACCAAGTCACCATCCTCCCACTGATGTTTCACCAGACAACGCTCATCATAAGCAACATCATTCACGTCTTGCACCAGCGCGGCAAAGTCATCGCTGTCGCATTGTTCATTGCTTAAGACAAACTTTTGCATCTCCAACTCGCTGCCTTCTTGGTAACGTAGGATATCAACACCGGTAGTAGGATGGGCGAAAACCAGCGGGTAAGTATGTGCATCACCACCAAAGTAGGTCATCTTGGTTTGATAGGTGACGTCTATTTGCTTCCACAGATTCACTCTGTCTTGTCCGGCAATTTTTAACGCCTGGCGACTGTCTACTAGAGTTGTCTGCCCTTCCCCTGCGACAGGCGCTGTTTTGCAGTACAACATAAAGGTCGAGGCGGCAAATCTGGCGTCCTTTTTGACCTTTTCATCACTAAGGGGCAACATGCTTAAATCCCAATGTAACGGGGTTTTTTCGATAGAATGGACAAAACCACTCGGATTGGCTTCGGGTTTAACCACATGCACCGGGCCAAATTTCCACTGATAGATTTCACCAAACGGTTGGCAAAAATTGACCAAATCGGTTTGCTCTTCGATAGGCGCATCTTTGAGTACCACAAAACCAAAGTCTTCACTGAGCTTTTGCATAAACTCGGTGGTTAAAAAGCTGTATGCCTTGCCTGTCGGATCAGTCAGTTTCAAACCAAACTTTGGCCCTTTGACCACTTCATAAGTCAGCTTTGCCAATTCGGGTATGGGTACTTCGATATAACACCAGTTTTGTTGCTGATACGTCACTTTGGCCAGCGGCCATTCTTTGGCGATAGAATGTGGTAACTGAACAAACTGGCCATTAAGCAAACGCACTGGCACACTATGCCAAGGGGCTATCGATGTACTACTGTTGGCACTAAGGCCAAAAGTAAACTTAGGGCCTGAATTATCATATTGATGCACCGACAAACGAATATGGTCTGGGAAAGCCTGCTCAATACCATGGCTGAGTGCTTTGCCGCGGTACATCATCAAATAAGCTTTCTCGTTAATCAACTCAAGATAGTTATCGCGGTCGCCGCCACTGAAACGCTCTAAATTAACATCATGATATAAATAGCTGCACAACTTGTCGTGTACATCGGCTTGCTTTGGATCGCGTTGGACTGTGGCGACAAATTTTTCAAATGAACGTGCGCCGTTGGCAATCGGCTTAACCAAGGCTTTGCGCAGATCATCAGCGCTTTTATCAGCATCACCCGATACTACACCAGGAACACCACCTGGAACTACACCTGAAACTACACCGGGAACTACGGCAGACAAATCTGCCCAAACAATATTTTCAGTCACAGTCAGGGTGCGTAACGCCTGATTGTACTGACTTTGCACCTGGTCTGATACCTCAACAACATCGGCAAAAGTGGTGCCATCACTTAATATAGTGACCTCAGCGCCCGGCATATAAAGATTATTGAGTTGGCCACAAAAGGTATCAAGACGTTCAATGGCCATGGCTTCACCATAATCTGGCAGCGCCGAAAAGGTTTTATCGATATCATTCGGTGACTTGCAAGGAAAACCCGGCAAGATAAACTCAAGCTGTTGCTGGCGGGCGGTAAAATGTCGTACTTGTTCAAGTAAAGAGATGCAGCCCTGCGCCAAAAACTGATCATTATCGCCTGCGACCAGATAACGCTGAATCAACGCAACGATTTTGTGATCAGTGTTATTGAGCAAGCTGTTTTCTATCACCTGACTGTCGTCAATAATATCATTCGCCACACCATGAATTGTGTCATCAATGGTGCTGTCGGTATCGAGCATAAATAATCCATCATCAAAAATACAGGCATTGGTGCTCTGGTTATTAGGTTGATCAAAACTCATGGTTATTCCTTGTTTTTACGCTATTTTGGGAGAACCTTATCTAAGGCCGTTAATGCTGTTAATGCTGTTACTTATTATGTGGCTTATGCCGCTCTTTATGCCATTGAGATTTGTTGATAATGGCTCGGCTTGCCACGACTAAATATCAAACGAAATTTATTTTCATCGATATTACTGCGTTTTTGCAGCCAGATTTGCGCATCTTTACGCACTGCGACAGAGTGCCATGGGGTGCGCCAGCAATCATCTGAGTCGGCCATTTTAATGCCGATTTTTGCCGATTCACGAAATTGCGGGTGAATAGATAAACGCAATGAACCTGGATAAACCCCTTCTAATAACTGGCTCCAAGCGTTACTTCTTTGGATCACCCGTAAAGATACCTGTTTGGCCATTTTTTGCGTTTGGGTTTTACTTTGACCAACGAATTCTGTAAGGCCAAGAAAGTCCTCAAATAAGAATTTAGTGATGCCTTTATACATCGACTGAGTTTCTTTTTCGACTTGGCTTTTCGCTTTTAACGTCAATAATGACTCGCCATGACCCACCATTAACTCTTCGCGCATCGAGTCGAGACAATTGAGTTGCGGGTAACAATCTTTTATATCATAAAATTCGAAATAATCCGGATAGTGCTTTTGATAATAAGCTTGAATCGCCTGAGTATATGCCAGTACATCGGCATCTGGGATACGCACCAAATCGGCAAAGACATAACCATCTGAACAAATGCAGATTTTAGCGCCGACAGAATAGACTTGAGAGATTTCTTGGCATAACTGACCAAGGTTATCTAATGAATGCTCTTCTGATAAATCTGGCAGTTTGCTTAAGGTTTTATCACGATTAGGCGATTTGCCCGGATAGGCTGGTAAAATCATATGAATGGGTTGGTTATTGCTCACCATCTGCTCGATTTTGAGCAAATGCTGATGTCGTTCTTTATTGTTTTGCTCAGTACTTTGTTGAGTGTTTTGTTGAGTGCTTTGCACAGTCGTTGACAAGTCACTCACCATAGCGACTTGTGCTGATTCCAGCAATTTTCTGCGCTTAAAAACAATATCCAATATTTGCGCGGCAACTTCAGTGTTGCTTGAGGTGTTGTGTTCAGTATTGTTTTGAGTGTTGCTCATTATTGGATTCCTTCAATAATTCATTACGACTAAAATTGGTTAAACTCGGCGTGTTATCAAACAGCACACTTGTTTTGCCTTATCCTTCTTCTTAAACAAACTTTAACAATCGGCCAATTAATCGTCAACAGACATTCGCCATACTTTGCGTAGTCTTTATACGGCGCTTTCACCCGTTTTTGTGCTGGTTGAGGTTGTGTTTATGGCTGGTGTTTTGAGCGTGGTTTGCTTGGGGTTAGGGCCTAGGGGCGAGTCTTACGATTCTAAAGGGGGAAGAATTAACGGGGGATCCCATTAATGCTTTTCAAGCCACTTGTCCATTTCTGCAACAGTTTTAACTCTGGGCAACCTATTTTTCTTACCTTTGAGTGCCAGTTCCATTTGATTAAAATCAAAATTAAACGTCTCATTGCTTTGTGGTTGACTGTCTTTCATTTTTACTTTGACACTCATGGCTGATCCCGTCGAAATCTTGTAAATCAAAATTGTAACTGTTCAGCGTGCTTAGATTTCGCTTCAGAACAAGGCATTTTCGCACGGAAAATAGGCGCATATAAGCCATATGTAACTGTTTGAGTACGAAAATAACGCCGTTATGGTGCGAAAGATGAGTGCGCTGAATAGTTACTCAAAATTTACCTGATAATAAGCGTAGTCATCCTTTTATTCAATCCTAACGATGAAATTACAAATATATAGATAGAGCCTCAATCTATTGCATCATTTTAGACACTTAACTCAACACGTACCCTTTACCCAGATAACTTTGTGTCCAATTTGGTCTATTTTACAAGTCTCACCATTTTTGCCTTCAACAGCTTGATGCCTTGGATTTACCAGGACATATTAAGCCCTAATTTAACAAACCTCTTAGGTACATATGTTTGATCAAAAATCTGCTGACGTTTTAAAGCAATATTTAACCAGCGACGAATGCCCGACAAGCAGAACGTTTGATTGGACTCTAGGGATGATGACTTGCATTTTGTCTTGTCCTCGCCTGTCCACTGAAACCAATAACTTCGAAATCGATACTTTGCATACCGCAGAACAGCTGATTTTAGGCAATTTATATAACCAACTTGCCAATGAGCATAGCAGGCTCAAAGTGCTCCAAGCTTGGTCAACGCTCTGTAATTACCTAGAGAATGAACTGCTGACAAGCAATTTCAATTTGGTCAACCAATACAAGGTATTCGAACAAGATGCCCCATCCTTGACTCAATTAATTCGATGGTGCAACGGCTACTTGAGTGGATGTGTGATAACCAAAACAGCTTGGGACGAATCACTGGATTTAATGCGCCCAATACCAGACTACCCAGATGCGAAAGAATTCATTGAACAGTTAGATGAGCAATTACGCTTTCTCACAGAGATTGGCCAATTGCCTGAGCAGGGGCTTGAACAGAAAACTGTAGATGCAACAAGCGAAGAGGTGATGGAAGTCAGCGTGCTAATTGATCAATCGGCCTTGCTCCGCTATGAAATGGGGGTTTTGCTGGAAGAATTACAAGACATATGTTCATCGCATAAGATGAAAACAGGACCGACTTACAAAGTACCCTATACCCGCGAACAAAAAATTGGTCGTAACGATCCTTGTTCATGTGGCAGTGGCAAAAAGTATAAAAAGTGCTGTGGACGCTAGAGTGGGATTATACTTTGCTTGCTCGTTGGTTAAAAAAACAGAGATCCACCATATTTGTTGTTCAACGACGAGAAACACTTTATGGGCTCACATGCCTTAATTCCTTTTATAGACAATTACATTGAACAGGATGAAAGACGAACCTCCAGAGGGATGTAATTAAAGGTGCATTTCCGCTCTCCCCTCAAAAGATAAATAAATGTCCCCCTCACATGGCAGATTTTAGCATTGAGTGACACAATTATAACAACGACCTTAAACAACAGGTCATGCTTACCCAAACTAGGTGGTGATACTTTAAAGGGGAATTAACAATGCAAAAATTAAAAGCGACATGCTGGAACATAAAATGGCTAAACACATTAATGGAAGAAACTGGCAACCCGACAGCTCAACGCAAAAAAGACAAACGTCTTAAAGCCGTCTGCGATGAACTCGTGGCCCTCAACCCCGATGTGCTTTGCCTGATAGAAGGTTGTGTTGGTGAAGACAAGATAGACTTTTTTTGCCAAACTCATCTCAATGGTCAATGGCAGGCCATCAAACTGGCTGACTCACGTTACGCCATTCGCGGTCGTCAATGGATATGGTTTCTCGTTCGTACTGATATCGCCGCTAACTTTTCGCTGCAATCACCAACGATATGGCAATCATTGGTCGGCGACTCATCATGGCCTGTACATTATTGGGGAGATTTTGATACTGAAAAACATAATCATTATCGCCATCCTCAAGTGTTGGTTAGCCAATGGGCAGAGCAGCGAATCGAATTTATTGGCCTACACACCAAAAGTAAGTTTGTCTCCAGAGGCAAAAGCGACTGGAAGGCTGGTGGTTCCCGACAAGAGAAGTTTATTAAAAGTGCCATTAAAGCCCGAATAAAGATGACAACAGAAGTGACCAACGTACGACAGTATATCAACAAGCGTTTTGAACAAACGGCCAATCCAGCCATTATTGTCATGGGAGACCTCAATGATGGACCGGGCAAAGAGCACATAGAAAGTAAATACCTGTTCTTTGATCTGATGTCCAACCTACAAGGCGATGTATTCTTTTCTAAGCGCTTTCTGACTCACGCATTATTTGATTATGATGAATCATTGCGGTGGTCGTGCTTTTTTAAGGATTACATCGACCCGGCACGCAATCCGCGGATCCTGTTAGATCATATTCTCTATACCCAACCACTGATTGATGGCAGTTTGCCCTTTCAGGTTCAACACAAATCAGGGTTGATAGAACATGAGGTGCATGATTTGGTCAACGCCGCAGTGCCGAAATATGCCGAGACCAGTGATCATAAACCGGTATCAATAACACTGTCGCTTACTCAGTGTGGGTTGCATCGCTCTTGAGTTGATGGGTTAGGTTTGATTGAATTTAAAACCTAACCATTTTCCCGAACAAACTCACCAATATTACGCTTTTGCTGAAGTCTTGCACACCAAGTGGGTATTTCATTTCGAGCCTCAAAATAAAGAGTGAAAAATAGAATGTGAGAAGCCATTAAAAACAGTAGTATACACCACCGGGCCGACCCCATGGAAGTCAGATGAAAAGGACAATCACTTTCAACCGCTCTTTCAACCGCCTCCCAGCTGCCTTCCAACGACGCAAAGATCCCATTCTTTGCATACGTATCCAATCAATTGCAACTAGACAATCACAATGGCTTTGACATATGGTGTTAACCAAGCAAATGCCTCATGCATCGGGAATACAGTCGGCTTACATAGCCTTAAACCCCATTAGCATCGAAGCCAAACGCCGGCAACATTCAGTCAAACCGCCGCTTTGTATAAAAATCGTTATTAGACTTTATCGTGACAATTGGAGAACCATTTATCAGAACAAAGTCATATTATAGACATATTGCCACAGTATATTGACAATTAACCAAAATCTACTCAATGACAACGCTGTCTTTTTACAAAAATAAAGCGTAATATTAAATTCTATAAAGAATCGGCCTGACTTTCAGGCGCTTGAGTTGTTTCTCTATCAGAATAACAATTCAGGAATATAATTCAGGAAAATAATTCAGGAAATACGACCATGAATGACACTGCGTTAAGCTTACTAGACAAAGAAGAAGTCAACACCGTCGTGGCAGCAAACCATGATGATGTTTTTTGCGTCTTAGGAATGCACCAACACCCTAACGGCAAAGGACTCATTGTCCGAGCCTTTTTACCCGGCGCCAGCAGCGTTGATGTGATCGCAAGTAAAGAGAATAAAAAAGTCGCCACATTGACCATGGTTAACGAAGCGGGCCTGTTTGAAGGCACCCTCGGACGTCGCCGTAAACCTTTCGCCTATCGCCTACGTATCCATTTTATTAATGACTCAGCCACAGAACAAACACCGGCCGAGAAAAAAGCAGGTAAAAAGCTTGCCACCACCACCGTCGAAATGGAAGACCCTTATCGCTTCCCTTCCCTACTCAATGAAGACGACATTTACCTTTTTTGTGAAGGCACCCAAGAAAAAGCCTATCAGTGGATGGGTTCACACAGTCGCACCGTCGAAGGTATCGACGGCATGCACTTTGTCGTTTGGGCACCCGATGCAGGCCGCGTGTCTGTGGTCGGTGAATTTAATGACTGGGATGGCCGTCTTCATGTGATGCGCAAACATCCCGGTGCCGGACTATGGGAAATGTTTATTCCAGCGGTCTCAGGCAGCGTCACCTACAAATACGAAATCATCGCCAAAGATGGCACCTTATTACCATTAAAAGCCGATCCTTATGCCTTTGCGATGCAATACGCCCCAGAAACGGCTTCGGTCACTGTGCCTGATTCAGAGCATCAGTGGCAAGATCAAACATGGATGGACAAACGCGCCGCATCAGACGGTCTTTACCATGGTCCGGTGTCTATTTACGAAGTGCATTTAGGTTCGTGGCGTCGTAAAGTTGAAGAAGAAAACCGCTTCTTAACCTATCGCGAACTGGCCGATGAATTAGTGCCTTATGTCGTCGATATGGGATTCAGCCATATTCAGTTAATGCCAGTCAGCGAATTTCCGTTTGAAGGCTCTTGGGGTTATCAGCCGATTGGTTTGTTTGCTCCTACCTGTCGCTTTGGTTCACCAGACGATTTCAAATACTTTGTCGATTGCTGCCACCAGCAAGGCATTGGTCTATTACTCGATTGGGTGCCGGGACATTTCCCCACCGATCAACATGGTACTGGTCAATTTGATGGTACTTGTTTGTACGAACACTCTGATGAGCGTCAAGGTTTTCACCCAGACTGGAAAACCCTGGTATATAACTATGGCCGTGCCGAAGTCGTTAGCTACTTGTTAAGCAACGCGATGTTCTGGTTAGAACAATTCCATATAGATGGACTACGCGTTGATGCCGTCGCTTCGATGTTGTATCTGGATTATAGCCGTGAAGCGGGTGAGTGGGTGCCAAATATCCATGGCGGTCGTGAAAATTTAGAAGCCGTTGAATTGCTTAAACAAGTCAACAGCCGTGCGTATTTCAACAACCCTGGCGCGATGATGGTCGCCGAAGAATCCACTGCTTGGCCTGGTGTCACTAATCCAGCCGATGAAGGCGGTTTAGGTTTTGGTTTTAAATGGAATATGGGCTGGATGAACGACACGCTAAGCTATATGCAACGTGATCCGATTCATCGTCAACATCACCATAACGAACTGACCTTTGGCCTTGTTTATGCCTTTAGCGAAAACTTTGTCTTGCCCATCAGTCATGATGAAGTCGTGCACGGCAAAGGGTCGTTACTGGCCAAAATGCCTGGCGACGATTGGCAAAAGTTCGCCAATTTGCGCGCTTATCTGGGCTTTATGTGGAGCCACCCGGGCAAGAAATTGCTGTTTATGGGTTGTGAATTTGCCCAACGAGATGAGTGGAACCACGACCAAAGCCTTGACTGGCACTTGCTTAACTACGCGCCGCATTCAGGCATTCAACAACTAGTCAAAGACTTAAATAAAACCTATCAGCAAGTACCCGCGTTACATGAACTTGATTGTGATAGCGATGGATTTGAATGGATTGTCGGCGATAACAATGAACAATCGATTTTGGTTTATCTACGCAAGGGCCAAGAAGGCACCCCACCGGCATTGGTGGTGGTCAACATGACCCCGACCGCTTACCAGAATTATCATATTGGTGTACCACAAGCTGGATTCTATCGTCAGCGCCTCAATACCGACAGCACCAAATATGCCGGTAGCGGACTGGGCAATATTAAAGGGCTACAAACCACGACAGACGAATGTAATGGTCAAGCTAATCAACTGTCAATGTGCATTCCGCCATTGGCCACCGTAATCTTCGAATGGGAGGCAGCGCATTAATGACGAGTTGTTTATTACCAGGTGATCACCGTACCCTTGGCGCCCACTGGGATGGCAAGGGAGTTAACTTTTGCTTATTTTCAGCCCACGCTGAAAAAGTTGAACTGTGTTTGTTCGACGCCAAAGGTGAAGTGGAGATTGGCCGTTATATGATGCCAGAGCAAACCCAGGATGTTTGGCACGGCTATATGCCCGACCTACTCCCCGGCACTGTTTATGGTTATCGGGTTTACGGCCCCTACGATCCACAGGAAGGTCATCGGTTTAATCATCACAAATTAATGCTCGACCCTTACGCTCGTCAGATGGTGGGAGATTTCATCTGGAGTGACGCCCACTTTGGTTATGATAAAGCAGACCCAGACAAAGATTTATCGTTTAATACCGATGACAATGCCAGGTTTATGCCCAAAGCGGTGGTCACGCCACCCACACCAAAGCACGGCCGACCTGAAAAGCCGGATGTGCCTTGGTCACAAACCACCATTTATGAAACCCATGCGCGAGGGTTCACTTATCGCCATCCGGGGGTGCCCGAGTTACAACGTGGTACTTTCAAAGGATTAAGTCACTATAAAATTATCGCTTATCTCAAAGAGATTGGCATCACCAGTATTGAATTGCTGCCCGTTCATGCTTTTGTCGATGAACAGTTTTTAACCGACAAAGGACTCTGCAATTACTGGGGTTATAACAGTTTAAACTTCTTTACCCCTCATGCGACTTATTCAGCCAGCAATGAAGCGCGTGAGTTTCGCGCCATGGTCGATGATTTTCATCAGGCCGGTATCGAAGTCATTTTAGATGTGGTGTACAACCACACTGCCGAGGGTGATCACCTTGGGCCAACGTTGAGTTTCAGGGGCATCGATAACGCCTCTTATTATCGACTCCAGGCCGAACAAAGTCGTTATTACCTCAATGATACTGGTTGTGGCAATACCCTTGATGTGAGTCACCCACGGGTGATGCAACTGGTCATGGACAGCCTGCGATACTGGGCAGATGATATGGGCGTCGATGGTTTCCGCTTTGATTTGGCTTCAGTGATGGGACGTGATGTTGATGGTTTTAGCCCTCAAGCAGCGTTCTTTCAGGCAGTGGCTCAAGACCCAATGTTGTCTCGTTGCAAGCTTATCGCCGAACCTTGGGATATTGGCCCAGGCGGTTATCAGTCTGGTCATTTTCCGGCTGGCTGGAGCGAATGGAACGATGACTACCGTGATACGGTTCGTCGCTTCTGGCGCGGTGAATCTGGTCAGTTACCGACCTTTGCCCGTCGCTTGCATGGCTCTAGTGATATTTTTGAGCACTGTGGTCGACAGCCTTTTGCCAGCATTAACTTTATTACCAGCCATGATGGTTTCACTTTACGTGATTTGGTCTGTTACAAACAACGCCACAATCTTGCCAATGGTGAAAACAACCGCGATGGTCACCATGGCAACTTAAGCAATAATTTTGGTATCGAAGGTCCGACCGATATCCCGGCAATTGAAAGTGCCCGTCAACAGCAACAACGTAATATGCTGGCGACGTTAATGCTCTCTCAGGGCGTGCCAATGTTAACCGCTGGTGATGAACGTGGCCGCACCCAACAAGGCAATAACAACGCCTATTGCCAAGACAATGAACTCAACTGGCTCGACTGGTCAGACGATGATGCCAACGCATTGCCGTTGACCGAGTGCTTTAGCTTGTTGGCGCGAGTACGACGCGATCATCCGGTATTGCATCATCAACGTTATATTCATGCCGACCAGGCCGCTGATGAAGCGACCATTCAATGGTTAAACAGCGATGGTTTACCGATGCGCGAAGAACACTGGCAAGAACATCATCATAACCTGCTGGGTTATTTATTATCACCACCAGTGGCCAGCACTGAACCATTACGCAGCTATATTTTGGTGATTTTTAACAATACCAGCGAAGACCAAGAATTTCAGTTACCGGCCTGCGATGCCGGACGAGGGTGGAAATGGCTGGTGGATACCACCGCGCCAACCGGAAGCCCGACAACCAATAATGCTGACAGTGAAACCCGACTTGAAATTGCGACCCGCTCGGTGGCAGTGCTTTGTGCGGGACACTAATCGGGGTGCTGAGTAATGACTCAGCCATGAACAGTTCAACAAGCAGACTATGAACCAAGCAACAAAAAACAGACATCAGGATACTTTAATCGTGAATGAATATACCAAAATAGACAAAAAAACCTTAACCGAAACCAGCGATATCGCGGTTGCCCCGTTAAGTATGGATGAAAAACAAGTCGCTGAAGACCTTAACCGTCATTTCAGTTTGACCCTTGGCCGCGATGATATCGAAGGCTCGCACCGCTATTTATTTAACGCACTGGCATTAACCGTGCGTGACCGCTTGGTTGAGCGCTGGCGCGCCACTCGCGACCGTTATCAGCAAGAAAACCCTAAACGCATCAACTATATTTCATTAGAATTTTTGATGGGCCGCGCCTTAAGCAACGCCGTCATCAACCTCGATTTAGAGGAATCAGTCAAAAACGCGCTGGCCAGTTACGGCTCTAACCTCGAAGAAGTGGTTTGTGAAGAATTGGATGCCGGTCTGGGTAATGGCGGTTTAGGCCGCCTTGCCGCTTGTTTCCTCGACAGTTGCGCCAGCCTGCAATTGCCAGTCACCGGTTACGGCATTCGTTATGAATATGGCATGTTCCATCAAAAAATTGAAAACGGCCATCAGGTTGAATACCCAGACCATTGGTTACGTGACGGCAACCCATGGGAAATCGAAAGCCCAGAAAATACCCGTCGCATCAAGTTCTTTGGTTACACCGACTACTACACCGATTCAGATGGTCAAGAGCGCGTGCGTTGGTCTGGCAGCCAAGATGTATTGGCCGTGCCTTATGATGTGCCAATTCCAGGCTACCGCAATGAAACCGTCAATACCTTGAGATTGTGGAAGTCAGAAGCCACCGATGAATTTAATCTGGGTGACTTTAATGCCGGTAGTTATACCGAGGCCGTGGCCAACAAAAACCTCGCCGAACAAATCACCATGGTGTTATATCCTAACGATGCCAGCGAAACGGGTAAAGAATTGCGTTTACGCCAGCAGTATTTCCTTGCCTCAGCGAGCTTGCAAGATGTATTACATCGTTGGATCACCAACAATGGCACCGACTTCACTGATTTTGCCAAACTCAATGGTTTTCAGTTAAACGATACCCACCCAACCGTCGCCATCGCTGAATTAATGCGTTTGTTGATGGATGATCACTTGATGTCGTGGGACGATGCTTGGCAAATCACCTCTAGCACCATGGCTTACACCAACCACACCTTGTTGCCAGAAGCCCTTGAAAAATGGTCAGTCGGTTTGTTCACCGAATTGCTGCCACGTTTACTCGACATTATTTATGAAATCAACGCTCGTTTCCTTGCTGAAGTCGCACAAAAATGGCCGGGCGATACCGCACGTCAAAGACGTTTGTCGATTATTGAAGAAGGTGATAACCCGCAAATTCGCATGGCTTATTTGGCCATCATCGGCAGTCACTCGGTGAACGGCGTTGCTGCTTTACATACCGAACTGTTAAAAGCAGGTTTGTTTAGCGAGTTTTATCAACTGTGGCCTGAAAAGTTCAATAACAAAACCAATGGCGTCACCCCTCGTCGCTGGTTGGCCCATTGTAACCCTGGCCTAACCAGCCTAGTGTCTGGTGTGATTGGTGAGAAGTGGATCAGCAACCTAGATGACATCGCCAAACTACAACCTTTTGCCAAAAAGAAAGCTTTCCGTCGTTTATGGAAACAGGTCAAGCACAGCAATAAAGAACAGCTGGTCGCTTTGGTTGAAAAAAGATGTGGTGTGACTTTTGACCCCAACTTTATGTTTGATGTTCAGGTCAAACGTATTCACGAATACAAACGCCAGTTACTGAACCTGCTGCATGTGATTCACTTGTATGACCGCATTTTGCGTGGTGATACCGAGGGAATGCAACCGCGTTGCGTACTGATTGGTGGCAAAGCGGCTCCGGG
Organism: Phenylobacterium sp.; assembly: GCA_047617105.1. Lineage (GTDB taxonomy): Bacteria > Pseudomonadota > Gammaproteobacteria > Enterobacterales > Alteromonadaceae > JABSOG01. The sequence goes on from JBLGCB010000038.1 coordinate 17,883, forward strand.
TTATGAGATGGCCAAAACCATCATTAAACTGATCAACAACGTCGCTGCTGTCATTAATAATGATGCTCGTGCCCAATCTTGGTTGCGTGTTGCCTTCTTACCTGACTACAATGTAACAGCGATGGAAGTGATTTGTCCCGGCACAGACTTATCTGAGCAAGTATCAACGGCGGGTAAAGAAGCCTCGGGTACCGGCAATATGAAATTCATGATGAATGGTGCGTTAACCATTGGTACCATGGACGGCGCTAATATCGAAATACGTGAAGCGGTTGGTGAAGACAACTTCTTCTTGTTTGGTCTTGAAGCCCATCAGGTTGACGAAGCACGTCGTCATTATAACCCGGCGGCCATTATCGAATCAGACAGTGACTTTAAACGGGTGATGCAACTGTTAGAAAGCGGTCATTTCAACTTGTTTGAGCCGGGTATTTTTAACTCAGTGAGCGCGTCGATTCGCAGCACTGATGATGCGTGGCTGACCGCAGCAGATTTCAGAAGTTACATCGATGCCCAACAAGCGGTATCAACAGCTTATCAGGACAGTGAAAACTGGACCAAAATGAGCATAACCAATACCGCGTCCAGTGGCCGTTTCTCTAGTGACAGAACCATTCGTCAGTATAGCGAGGAAATTTGGAATCAAGGGAACTAGAAGCGAATACTTGGAGCTTTTTGTTCCCTTGATTTGGAGCCATGGAAGGCGACAGGAAACACTACAGGGATGTGGGCTTCGATAGAAGTAAATTGGATGGCAACCGGGCTGACGACTCAGAACACTACAGGGATGTGGGCTTCGATAGAAGTAAATTGGATGGCAATCAGGCTGACGACTCAGAACACTACAGGGATGTGGGCTTCGATAGAAATAAATTGGATGGCAACAGGCCGGGCTGACAATCCAGAACACTACAGGGATGTGGGCTTCGTTAAAACTTGGATAGGATTATAAGACATACCTACACACCCATCAATTGTTAGTGGGGATGATGGTACCCTATCATGCAGAGACGACAAAGATTTAAGCACCAATGTAATACCTAAAATAATATAAATAAACAATACCAATAAAGAACAAACAACACACACAATAGCAGTTAACAACGAACGACGAGACTCTAATTATGGTTGATTCAAGCACCACAGATACGAAAAAGCAGAGCGTGGAACAAAGCCCACGTTATATCAGTCGACTGACCAAAGACACCTTCGCCCTTATTTTGGCTGGTGGTCGCGGTTCACGTTTATACGAGCTAACCGAATGGCGCGCAAAACCAGCGCTATATTTCGGCGGCAAATTCCGCATTATTGATTTTCCACTATCAAACTGTATCAACTCTGGCATTCGCCGAGTTGGCGTATTAACCCAATACAAAGCCCACTCCTTGGTTCGTCACTTGGTACGTGGCTGGACTCACTTTAAACGTGAACTGGGTGAATCAATCGAAATCTTACCAGCCTCTCAGCGTAATTCACAAGAGTGGTATCAGGGTACTGCTGATGCGGTATACCAAAACCTCGATATTATTCGTTCTGAAAAACCTAAATACGTCATGATCCTTTCTGGCGACCATATTTACAAAATGGACTACGCCAAAATGCTGGCCGAGCACGTAGAAAATGGTGCCGATATGACCGTGTCGTGTCTTGAAGTGCCTATCGAAGAAGCGGCCGGTGCCTTTGGCGTGATCAGCGTTGATGAAAATAGCCGAGTGGTGGGTTTTGACGAAAAACCAGCGCACCCAACGCCAATCCCAGGCCAAGAAGATTTAACCCTAGCCTCAATGGGTAACTACATTTTCACCACTGATTTCTTGTTTGAACAGTTAGAAAAAGATGCCAAAAACCCAGATTCAACCCATGACTTTGGTCACGACATCATTCCTAACATTGTTAAAGATCACAAGGTTTTCGCTGCCCCATTCCGTGATGAAAACAACCAACGTCCTTACTGGCGCGATGTTGGCACCTTGGATTCGTTCTGGGAAGCCAACATGGAACTGGTTTCTGTTAAACCTGCCCTAGACCTGTATGACCAAAACTGGCCAATCATGACGTATCAAGAGCAATTGGCCCCGGCCAAATTTGTTTTTGATGATGATGAATGTCGTGGTATGGCGGTAGATTCGACCATTTCTGGTGGTTGTATTGTCTCGGGTGCGACCTTACGTAAATCGTTGTTATTCTCCAATGTTAGAGTGGATACCTACAGCCAGATTGAAGAATCTGTATTGTTGCCAGCAGTCGTGGTTGGCAGTCACTGTACCATTCGTAAAGCAATTATTGACCGTGGTTGTCATATTGCCGATGGCACTGTGATTGGGGTTGACCATGAAGAAGACAAACGCAGAGGTTTCCGCGTCACTGAAAAAGGTGTGGTGCTGGTCACCCCATCGATGTTAGGTCAGCGTTAGGCGCCAACTCACTTAGGAATGAAAATTTAATCATACCGGAAACTTACTATGGGACGCCGTAGGGTGGGTTATCAATGGTCCGGACAAAAACCATGCTTCGTTATGGGCTTGATCATACAACGGCCTCCATGGTGGGTTACGCTCCATTCGTGCCGAATGTGGCTAACCCACCCTACGTCGTACAATTGGAGAGATAAATGACAGTAAGAAACATCGAAACTCAAGCATTTGCTGGTCAAAAGCCGGGCACTTCTGGCTTACGTAAAAAAGTCACCGAATTTCAGCAACCGGGTTATTTAGAAAACTTTGTTCAGGCAATTTTCAATACCATCAGCCCCTGTGATGGCAAAACGCTGATCATCGGTGGTGACGGTCGCTTTTATAACCGCGAAGCGGTGCAAATCATCATTCGTATGGCCTGTGCCAACGGTTTTGGCCATTTGGTGATTGGTCAGGGCGGCATTCTTTCAACCCCAGCCGTTTCTTGTGTGATCAGAAAACGCCAAGCTTGTGGTGGCATTGTGTTATCGGCCAGTCACAACCCCGGTGGTCCAAACGCCGATTTTGGCATCAAATTCAATGGTGATAATGGCGGTCCTGCGGCCGAAAAAATCACCGATGCGATTTATCAGCAAACCCTCGACATAAGCCAATACTTAAGTATAGATGCCGAAGAAATCGACCTTGACCAATTGGGTGAGCATCAACTCGACAACGGTAATAGCACCACCACAATCGAAATCATTGACGCGGTGGCAGATTATGCCCAGATGATGAGCGAGATGTTTGATTTTGATAAAATGGCAGCACTATTGCAAAGTAAAGATTTTCGTTTTTGCTTTGATGCCATGCACGCCGTTAACGGCCCTTACGCCAAAGAGATTTTCGAAAACCGCCTTGGTGCGCCAAAAGGCAGCGTGATCAATGGTGTGCCATTAACCGACTTCGGTGGTGGTCATCCCGATCCAAACCTAGTCCATGCCCATGAACTGGTCGATTTACTGCTTGGCGACGACCCACTAGACTTTGGTGCCGCCTCAGATGGCGACGGCGACCGCAACATGGTGTTGGGTAAAAACTTCTACATCAACCCTTGTGACAGCCTCGCAGTATTAACCGCCAACGCCCAATGTGTGCCAGCTTACGCCAAAGGCATTACTGGTGTGGCCCGTTCAATGCCAACCAGTCGCGCAGTTGACCGAGTGGCCGAAGCACTGGGTATTGACTGTTATGAAACCCCCACTGGCTGGAAGTTTTTCGGCAACTTGTTAGACGCTGGCAAAATCACCTTATGTGGTGAAGAAAGCTTTGGCACCGGCTCTAGTCATGTGCGTGAAAAAGATGGCTTATGGGCGGTATTATTCTGGCTTAACCTGGTCGCCGAGAAAAAGCAGCCAATCAGCCAAATCGTCACTGAACACTGGGCCAAATACGGCCGTGATTACTTCACCCGTCACGACTTTGAAGCGGTTGACAGTGAAAAAGCCCAACAAATGTTCAGCGAATTACGCGCCAAACTGGCTGACCTGCCGGGCCAGCAATTTAATGGTTTGAGTGTCGAATCTGCCGATGATTTTGAATATAGCGACCCGATTGATGGCAGCCAAACCGTTGCTCAAGGTATCCGTATTTATCTTAACAATGGTGGACGCATTGTTTATCGTTTGTCTGGTACCGGCACTCAAGGCGCGACTTTGCGGGTTTATCTCGATTGTTATTGCGATGATCCGGAGTTGTTGGCACAAGACACTCAGGTTGCTTTAGCACCTTTGGTCAGTGCTGCCGATGAGATTGCAGGCATTAAACAGTTTACCGGTCGCACTGCGCCAGATGTCATCACCTAAGTATAACTATTAAGCGCACTCATCTTTCGCACCATAACTGCGTTATTTTCGTACTCAAACAGTTACATATGATTATATGCGCCTGTTCTGCGTGCGAAAATGCCTTGTTCTGAAGCGAAATCTAATCACGCTAAACAGTTATAATCGACTATTTAAAGGAAATTTTAATACATGAAAATATTGATGGTTGCTGCCGAAAATGATGCACTGCCAGGCGCAAAGGTCGGTGGTATAGCCGATGTGGTTCGGGATATTCCACCCGCTTTGGCCGCTGCGGGTCAACACCTTGATGTGGTGATCCCCGGTTATCAGGCTTTCTCTTTATTGCCAGGCGCCCATCATATTGGCCCGGTGTATGTGAATTTCGCTGGCAGGATGGAAACGGTTGAGCTCTATCAGGTGCCAGCCAAACCTTCACTCCAGCCACAAGCTGGCGTCACTCAGTGGGTTATGGAACACCCTTTGTTTGCCGCTGGTGGCGTAGGCAAAATTTATTGTGACGACCCAGCTGGCAGACCATTTGCCACCGATGCCAGCAAGTTTGCCTTATTCAGCGCGGCAGTCGGCACCGCGATGCTCAACAACTGCTTTGGCGACATTGATGTATTACACCTACATGACTGGCACGCCGCCACACTGGCGGTATTGCGGGCGTTTGATCCCCAGTATCAGCAGCTAAAGAACATTCACACCGTATATACCATTCATAACCTCGCCTTACAGGGTATTCGCCCGTTGGCCGACGATCACTCTTCGTTATTGTCATGGTTCCCTAACCTGATGTTTAATCATCAGCCGTTAAGCGATCCACGTTTTAACAACTGTTTTAACCCCATGCGCGCAGGCATCAACTTAAGCGATAAAGTTCATGCGGTATCTCCGGCTTATGCCAAAGAAATCTTGTTACCCAGCAACCCTGCCCAGGGTTACTTTGGTGGCGAAGGGTTGCAACAAGACCTACAACACGCGGCCAATGACGGACGTTTACAGGGCATTTTAAATGGCTGTGAATACCCCGAAAGTTCAGCCGAACCACTGGCGCTGAATGAACTGTTTTTATTGTGTGAAAACGAATTGCTTAAATGGATTGGCCAAAACCCTGAAGTGCAAAGTGCACATATGATTGCCATCCGTCGTTTGGCCCAAATGAATGCCAAATACCGCAATGCTGATGGAAGTACCAATAAAGTAAAGCGTCCATTTATCGCCACTTCAGTAGGGCGTATTACCGATCAGAAAGTACGTTTATTCGAACAAATGATGCCCGATGGTCAGACGGCATTAGAACAATTGCTGGCAAGCTTGGGTGATCGCGGAGTATTTATTTTATTAGGCAGCGGTGATGCCCAATTAGAGCAATACCTGACTCGGGTCGCGGCAAAAAGTGCCAACTTTATATTCTTAAAAGGTTATTCTGAAGCCTTGTCAGAAAACCTCTACCGCAGTGGCGACTTATTTTTGATGCCAAGCTCTTTTGAACCTTGTGGCATCAGTCAAATGTTGTCAATGCGAGCGGGTCAACCTTGTTTGGTCCACAGTGTTGGTGGTTTAAGAGACACGGTGACAGATCATGAAAACGGCTTTGCCTTCACCGGCGATACCCCTGAAAATCAGGTCAGTAACATGATCAGTTGCTTTGAAGCAGCCCTTGAGACCAAGCAAAATGACAGCGAAAAGTGGGCAAAAATCGCCGCCAATGCTGCTGCTTCACGGTTCTTATGGAGCAGCGTTGCCAAAGATTATATTGACAAGCTTTATCAGCGTTAAGGACTTTAATTTGACGCAATTATCATTGAAGCAGATTGACGGTATTATCTTTGATTTAGATGGTACTCTAGTCGACTCGTCACTAGATTTTAAATGGCTGCGCCAGCAAGTCGGCTGCCCATTGGGCACCGATATGCTTAAATTTATCGACGCCATCAGTGATGAAAAGCAGCGGCAGCAGGCGACGGACTTAGTGCTTGCCCATGAGATGTCCGACGCCAGCCGCTCACGCTGGTTACCCGGTGCCCAACAGTTAATTGAACAGTTGCATCAACACAATATTGCCCAGGCCATTGTCACCCGCAACTCAGTGGCCGCCACCGCGCTTAAAATCAGCAATAATGCCATCCCCATTGATACCGTAATCACTCGCGAGAACTATCGCCCCAAACCCGCACCAGATGCCCTGCTGGCGATTGCTCAGCAATGGGGTATTGCCCCTAATCGGCTGATGTATGTCGGTGATTTTTTATATGATGTGCAAGCGGGTAATAATGCGGGCATGGTGTCTTGTTTGATTACCCATGGTAATGAGCATGACTACAGTCATCAGGCTGATCATGTTTTTACTCAGCTTGATGAGTTAATCAAGGCGCTGTTTTAATCCAGCGTTCTTCTTATTTTATCAGCTAACATATTAAATAAACAAAATACTTTACTTAACCGTTTACTTGATAAAAACCACAGGTTATTCTTTGTCCAACTCAGATTATGAATTAGGCATCCACCATGGCAACTTATCTTGAACACAATAATGTTACAGTCAGCAATTTAGATCACGCAATTACCTTTTTACTACCATTTTCCCGGACTGGCATTTGCGCCATCGGGGTTACCTTGACCCACAAACCAAAGACACCGCTTGGGCACATGTTGGCACTGACAGCTCTTATTTAGCCCTGCAAGCACCAGCGTGGGACCAACCGCCGGCCAGGCAAAATAGTCCTTACTTTGATCATATGGGTTTTGTGGTGGATGATTTAGACGTTGTGGTCGCAGTGCTTAAAACCTACCCCTACAGAATCAGAGAAATCGCCGATAGCCCGGGTTTTAAAAAGATTTATGTTTATATTTTTAATGGTATTATTTTGGAGCTGTTGCAATACATTACGGATGATATGACTGTGCGGAATCGGTATTGAATTATCTCTTGGCTTGTGCAAGCTGCGGGGATAAATACGAAGACACTTACTGGGTGGTTAGATTCACTATCACCAGCGGTTTACATATGCGGTGCTTAATACCAATTCAACATCTCTAGCACCGAAATATCCACTTCAAGCAGCCTAGCCATTGTGGATAATCCGGTTAAATCGGCATCATCATAGTAAATCGGTGTACTTGAACCTAATTTGATTTATCAGCAGAATTCGTCAATTCCGACGATGCTAAATTTTCTGTGTAGGTCAATTCATAGATAGGTTTCAAAATTCGATCTTGGTGAAATCGCTGATCCATTAGTGACCTTTGCCCTCCTAGCTCTTTTAACATTTCAATCGCCAACTCTTTATTTGTTACTGATGGATCTAAATTAAACTGTATAGCACTAAGATGGGCTTTTAATAGTTTTAAATTATTAAAAATCCCTTGACTTCGTAACCATTCCGTCCCATCAGTACTTATTTTGGTTACATCATATTCTTCTACTAACTTAACATTCTCAAGCCCTTTAGACGCACAGCGAACATTTCTGTTAATATCAGCACAAATAAATTTTTGATAAGCTAAAAAATATCGAGTCCATATTTTCCAAGTTGTACTCAACACTAACAGATCGATACCCTCAAAAGATTTACTATTGGAAACAACCAGTTCACGTGCTTTCTGTCGATATCTGTCAGCATCCAAGCTGCCATAATAGTACCCTTTCCAATTAATAATTGCGGTTTTACTACCATCAACAAAGTGAATAGCTTTTTGTTTTTCTTCCTTAAGAGTATAGGCCTCTTCATAATAGGGGAGGTGTTTGCTCACTGACATTGAATATTCAAGATGGACAACCCCTAAAGATATAACTGTTACTGACAATAATAAAATTATAACCAAGAGTAGTTTTACTTTTTTTTTCGGTAGGTCAGTCAAAGACATAAGTTGCATCAACACATCTAACATTTCATCACCATAAACCCCTATCAAATACAAAAAAATGCGCTTCTAAATCAATAGAATACGCATTTTGCTTTATTTGGTATGAATTAGTCAACAAATAACTAATTAATCTGGTGGCTGTTTTATATCGTGCTCAGGTACAGTAGACGAATGCTTCATTCGTGAAGTGCTTTCTTGTTCATAATCACTATTAGTCCACATCCCCCCAAAAACAGAAATAAGAATAAATGTGACAAAAAATATAACTGCCAAAATACCATTGTTTTTCATATAAAATTCTCTTCTTAATTTAGTGTTAGCCACCGTTGAGTTTTATTTTTTTATTAATTCAACAGTCCTACAAAACGTCCTTGCTTTTCACCATCTAGATGTAAACAAAGTGTAAATACCAAGTGTTTATTTGTATCTTACTGTTAACTTTAATACAAATAAATAGAATAAATTTAGCGACCACTTACGTAATCCGTGCTTAATATAAAGCCATAATAGCGCTTCTGTCAAGAAAAAAGTTTATACCTTTTTTTTATTTATTATAACAACTATTGTTAATTAAAAGTTTCAACTCTAACTTTTTAATGTTAATTTTTATATAAATCAAGCTATTATAAGCTGATTCGGGGAAACTCAATCATAACAAGTCTCGTTTTTTTACTGAAATCAGCCTCCTTGCTACACGCCAAATTTAATTATTTAACACCCAAGTCAACAATTAACAAAAGTTCTACAATTGGCAATTATGGTGTAGGCTAGAGCAATATGGCATTAACATTAAAAAAATCGTAACAAATACATATTTGACTGGCAACCAGAGTAATGTTCAGATGACACTATAGATACCTAGATAAATTGTCTTTTGGTCTTAATGAAAAAAGGGCTACCAATCAATATTATCTACTATTACACCTTTAACAAATCTTCCTTCCCCGACTGAAATTCATTCACTGATTTTTTACAGTAATCATTAATTATAGGTAATTACCGCATCGAAATATTAATTATCAATGCTTTTTTGTTGCAGGTCACCACACAGTAAAATCAACACGAGTATGACAAATTGCCGATGCTGGCGCAAGATAAACTTAAGGTTTTTCTTGTGTCTGATATGGTTTAACTGTAAATTTGCCTGGTAGATTATTGCCGCCCCCCTCGGCAACACTTAGCATAATTACCGAGGCACCGCATAAGAAGCATAGTACAGCGGCAACACCTGCTCAACGTCATCGGTGCCACCAACGGCACCAATCAGTTTAAGGGTTTTGTCTGGGGCATAACGTTGCTGGTATGAACGCAGACTTTTGGCTTTGGTGCTACTACCCGCTTTCACCTCTACCGGAATAATGCCATCAGTGAGCGATTCAATAATAAACTCAATTTCAGCGGTATTTTCAGACCAACTGTACGTTTCTCTTAAACCATATGACAACAGTTCATTTTGAACAAAATTCTCGGCCACCGGGCCTTTATAAATCATATCCCCCATGGCCAACGCTGAACCTTTAATCCCCAGTTCGCAACTCAATAAACCAATATCCAGATAAAAGAGCTTAAAAAAAGTGGCTTTTCTGGCAGCTCTAAGCGGCGTCCGCGGTTGTTGATTGATCACATAACACTTAGACACCAGATTGGTCACCTCAAGCCAACTGATAATATTGGCAAAATCTCGGTAGCTATTTTTCTTCTCGATAACCTCTTTGAAGATATACCTTTTCACCGAACCTTCACGATTTTTTTGCAACTGCCCGGCAACGCTTTCAAAAACCTGATGAATATGCAAAGCGTTAACTCGACCTGAATATTTGCCAAAATCTCGCTGATAACCATTGAGAATATCCCGCTGGGTCTGACGCACTTTTCGTTGCCGCGTCACTAGGGCTTCATCTTTATTGGCAAACCATGTCGCCACCGCTTCGGGCATCCCACCAACAAAAAAGTAATCCACCAGCACAGGCCACAGTTGCGTATGTGCCAATGCACGCCGATCCATTCGCTCAAATGCCGCCTGCTTTGGTTTACTGCCAGTGGCCAATAGAAACTCAGCAAAATTCATCGGCCTTAATGTCAGCCCATGAACTTTGCCTACCGGAAAGCTGTCAAGTAAACCAATATTTGAGCCTGTGGCGCAGACAAACCAATCAGGATGTTCTTCGGCAATAAATTTAAGCGACAACACGGCTTTGTGACATTCACCAATTTCATCGAAAATAATCAAGTCGGTTTGCGGATTAATCTCAGTATCGAGATAAAAGCTCAAGTCCTCAAGCAACCGCAACGGGTTCAAATCTTGTTCAAACAACGCAGCAGCATCAGGGGTTTTCATAAAGTCGATAATATGAAATCGGTCAAAGTGGCGAGGGGCAAAGATGCTTTTCAGCAGGTAAGACTTCCCTACCTGTCGCGCACCATCTAGCAAAACGGGCTTACGCTTTTCTTGCGCCTGCCAGTCAAGCAGTTCAGATAACAACAATCGTTGCATTAGATACACCTTTTTATGGGGGAGCTTCATCGTTAAAAGGTAGCAAAAAGTTGATTCACTTACAACTTATTCATAGCAATAAGTTGTAATATACACAACTTATTCATAGTAATAAGTTGTAATGTACACAACTTATTCATAGTAATAAATTGGTGAAAATTTTGGCGAATGATTGTAAATAGCATAAACCGTGTCGTTAAGGGTAAAATTGTCGTTAGGCACATAACTTGGACACTGTTGAAACCGGGTTACAATGGCTTGCACATCATAGGTGATCGCTGTTCAGCAGAGTTTACGGTTAAATGAGTAGTAAGGTGATGTTGGTTGCTATTGCTTGAGCTAGGAGGGTATTGCTGGAGCCTGCTGTTACAGAGTAACGGTATCCAGGCTCCGATAGTCGACATGATAATGCCGACGCAATTTTTTAATACAAGTTAAGTCTATGGTGGCGGTTGATGTCCTCCACCAACAGCGGTTTGAATTAATCGCTGCATTAATCCGACATCAGCTTTGGATTCTACACTGGCAGATGGATTTGCCATAACGCTGCCCGATATAACAGTCAAAAACAGGGCTGCTATTAATCGTTTATTCATAACACCTTTGGTCATGGATTGATTTGCAGTTTGTTTAATCATCAAAATAAAGTCTCATTTTTTATTACATTGTGACCGTAAATGGTCTTATCCTGACACTCAATAAGCATAGTGTAGGGGTTCTTTTAGTCCATCACTACCACTTGTCGCATTCATGATGCGACTTACCTTCAAGAATTTATCATGGTTAAAAAAGCACACCCACTTACAGTAATAGCCATATTGCTACTGACTTTATCCTTAATGATTCAGTTGGATGATGTTTTATCTTTCAATGACGTTTTACTTTTATTGAATGTCATAAAGTACAAGATCATCAATTCAAAAATAGTAAAAAGTAGCTGCCCAGATTGAAAACTGTCATAGATCATCATCGGGCGCCAGGGTCCAAACAACCCCTCCAGACCAATATCATCCAAATGCCTCAGGATATGCTCAATTAACTGGGCCAAATAAAATCCACTATGTAAAAGCAAAAATAATGCCATTAAGGAGTCTTGGCGGGTAAAAGTTAAGGTTTTATTGTATCGAACAAAAGAAGGGCCATACTTAGCAACGATGGTGGGTCTATAGTGGATCAAAACAGCCATAAT
>JBLGCB010000039.1:0-29610 GCA_047617105.1 Phenylobacterium sp.
AATTGGTTATGGTATAGGAAGTATTATCAGCTCTGGTATAACAGCAGCCACAGGGGCGAGTTTAGGCGTCCATATTTATAATGCTGTTCATAATGAGTCAACTGACAATTCATTTGATACTGATAACCCAAAAAATTCGAATCCATTACAAGGTGAACCAGGCTCTTGCAGTGAGTGCAATAATAAAAATGGTAACAAAAAGCAGAAACGACATTATGGAGAAGATGGTTTTCCGGCCAAAGATGAAGATTATGATCATAGTCATAAAGGTGTAAAACCTCCTCATGTACATGATTGGGATAGGCCAGAGGATGGTAGCCCTCCAACAAACGAAAACAGAGGGGAAGCTAGAAAGCCAGAACCAGGAGAAATCAAAATTGATGACTAAAAACTTGTATACACGCTGTAAAATAGATGAATTTGACGCAGTTGTAAAACCAGCCCTTCATGATTCGAATTTGTTAGCCTTAGATTTGATCAAAGATAAGGAAATCATTCTATCATTCAAACTTGAATCTGGAGAGTTTGTGAAATTATATCTTGACGGGGTTGAAAGTTTTGTTTGTGATAATTTACGCAAAGGCAATATTGTTTTAGATTTTACTATTACATCTGGTATTGATGCAAAGCTAGAAAACCTGCAAGATTTTTTTGATATTCCAAAACGTAATAACGAAAAATTTAATGGTTATATAGATAGGTTAAAACAAAAAGTCATACAAAATGAGCTTGTCATTGTAGAGCTAAACCCATCGTATGGTTGTAAATTACGAGCATTGGTTGAATCTGTCCATTATGAAATGGTTTAGTAATTGAAATTATCGGAGTTATAGGGCGATAAAAAATTAAAAATGAAGTGTGAAAGAAAAACTTCAAGGCTGGAAAGCCTAAGGACACACTCTTTTTCTAGATCAATATTAAGCGGAAATTCTGTGTGTCCTATATCAATCCATATGTTGGCACTGCTATAGCAGTCGCTCAGCTTGTAGATGCTGTGGTGGATAGAGTATAATCGGAAACTTCTAATGAAACCAGTAATCAAGATAAAGTAGAACCCAAAGAAATGGAAAATCAATAATGAATGCAGATGACACTTTCGATAACTTTATCATTGATTCTGGGTTATCCGATTACTACAAAACAGAACCTGATTTAGAACTTCGGTTGTATCATGACCTTGGCATATATGGAGACATTGCTGAGAGCTGTATCGAAATATTAAAAGATAGTTATAATGTAGATGTTTCAAGTTTAAATTTCGATGATTATTTTCCAGCAGAGTTTTCAGGACAAAATCAGTTTCAGAAAATATTGTTTAGTTTCATTCCTTTTTTGCAATCTAAAACGGGAAATAAAAGGAATTTTAAACCCCTTACTTTCTTGATGATCAGTAACGCGTTAAAGACAGGTACGTTGGAATAGTTATTGATTTAAAATTTGAGTCCGAAGCCCCGCAAGAAGCTTTATTTTTATTGAGTCCAAAATAGAACCAAACCGAGGAAGTTGGTATAAGAAGGAGGTCATCAATAGCATCAAATAATTCATTGAAAAAACTTTCAAAACATCAATATCGCCAGCGACCCGGTCAGGCAGCAACAGTAGAAACGATCAGCATTCGCCAGCATGACATGCATTTTGGCGCGGCGGCACTATTTGGTGGTGCTGCACATCTCAGCAAGCATCTTGTCAGCTACTTGTTGGTTTAAATGTAGGAAATTTTGAAGGTAAGTATCTACACCATTATGACCTAGTGGGCCAATGAGCACTTTGGGTATCTTAAACTTAATACTTGCGATTGTTCTTTTTAGTCAGCTGGAATAACAGATTGAAAAAAAGGGCTAACCACGTCAGCCCAATGTTAATCGTCAATAAAACAGATGATAAAGTAATCCGGCAACAGCTAAAACAGATAATGTTTTGGCCAACAGTCCATTGAATTGTAACTTGCCTATCTTGACGCCTTTGACGCCGATTTCTATATCATCAATGACGATGACGTCTGCTGATTTACTGTTTAAAACACTGACTTGTTCAGGTTGGTGCTTTTCGTTATCTGTTATCTCGATGTTATCGATTAAGTCCGAAAATTGCTCTGAATAGGTTGTTCTAAAAAGCGCGTCTAATGACGTTTTTTCGCTTTTGGTTGGTTTCATTGGTGTTGGCTCCCAAAAAATGATAATTGGAAACTCAATATTTTTTGTGCTTAGTTGATGTTGCATTTAGCCGATTTTGTTTATATACAAAAACGAACAGATATAGAAACCAATAGAAGGTGCTACCCATTATATTTGCGCGGCTTGTTTTCTATAGCGTTACATTGGCCTAGATTGACAAAATCTTAAACGGACTCTATGAGCTCCGCTTAACTAAACAAAAAATACTTACAATGAATGATTAGTGATCAGCATAGGCTAACCTCCTTATGTTTTGTTAAACCTTTGAATTATTTTTGTTTGGTATATAGGTAATGACCTTCTGCACAAATTGCCGTTGCCGTATAGTGACTTTACAGGTAATACCGCAAGTCTGACTGACACATGTTGCCTTTACTTCTCTCTTTGCTCACGTCATGTGAATACAACTTCCTAAATCAAAATAATTTCTCTTTCAATCACTTCACCCGAGGCCAGAGTCTCGCGAACCAGCAATTCTTTGCGGTTATCGTTATTGGCATCTAGGGCAATCAAACCGGTTTTAATCAAGCTAATCATTAGCTCTTTGACCGTTTTGTCATTCTGTTTGGCTATTTCACGGACTTTTTGATAAAGCTCGTCAGACAGGTTTAGGGCGTATTGAGCCAATGGCTTCACCAATTTATATATATTCTATATATAAAATATATACCTGATTGAATTTTAGTCAAGGCAATAAGCCAAATTAATCGATATTTTTTAATCGAAGACAAAAGGTATCCCCACTCTATACCCCATACGGCACCGACCAAACTGGGTAACAGTTGCCTTGTTTGATCGGTGCCGTAGGGTTGGTGCGACACTTCGACTTTTGCGTAGCAAAATGCGAGGCACGAGCAGCTCTGCGCACCATGACCCATTCGTTATCGTCCAACCATATTCTAGGTTGGTCTATGACTGCTAGCTCAATGGTGCGCAATGCTCCTCGTCACCTCGGACCGTGCTACGCACGGGCACCCTACGGTGATATTTTCGAATGTTGACAGAGCCCTCCCACCACTCTTACCTCTAAACCCGATATCAATCCTAACCCTCCAGCTTATTGGCCTTTTCCGACCTGTACCAACAGCAAAGAGGCCGAATAAAGCCAGTTAAAAAAGCCATATTGATGGCTTAGAATTTGTCGTTAGTTTATTTAAAACCATATAAAACAGCGATTTAGAAACAACTTCAGGATAAATCTAAAGAGTGGCGCGCTTAGTGCTCTAGCTAGTGTGTTCCAAACAACAACGATAAACATTTTCAACTTGTTTTTAACAACAACCAGACCAACGGAGAACGACCATGTCAGATCAACCAACAGCCGTTAATGGCGCAATCATCGATGCAGTTACCGCGACCAATACTAAAGTATTGGCAGAAGCGCCAGCCATGGCGATGGGTAGCTTGTATCAAACGATTGGTAACTCAGTCGCGATGGCTGCTGCGAATGCGGTTTATGCCCAGCAACAAGCTAACGTAACGTGCCAAGCAGCGAACACTTTGGGTGTGACTAAATTGTATTCAGTCAACCTTAGTTCAGGCGCCGCACCGGCAACGCCACCTAAATAATGCTGGCGTTTTATTGAATGTCTGAGCTTGCTCGCAGGCTTAGGCAGATTCACTTTTAATTCTATTTTAATCTATTTTTTGGAGAACATCCTATGTCAGATCAACCATCCACAGTAAACGGCGCAATTATTGATGCAGTTACCGCGACTAATGCAAAAGTATTGGCCGAAGCACCAGCAATGGCGATGGGTAGCTTATACCAGACCATCGGTAACTCAGTGGCCATGGCCGCAGCCAATGCTGTTTTTGCTCAGCAACAAGCCAATGTGACTTGTCAGGCAGCAAATACTATGGGTATTACCAAGTTGTACTCAGTAAATCTTGATAAATAACTGTCGCTATTGGGAGCAATTATCTTTTGCACCCTTAAAAGTAACAAAAAGCAATTATTTAAATTTTATTAATAACACTTTTGGAGAATAACAATGTCCGATCCAGCAGTAGTAAACGGTGCCATTATCGACGCAGTTACCGCCACTAACACCAAAGTCATTGCCGAAGCACCAGCCATGGCAATGGGTAGTTTGTACCAAACCATTGGTAATTCAGTGGGCATGGCGGCGGCGAATGCGGTATTTGCTCAGCAGCAAGCCAATGTGACTTGCCAGGCAGCGAATACCCTAGGTGTGACTAAGTTGTACGAAGCCAACCTTGCGAAGTGATGTGTGACTTGCTGATTTTTGTCGCAGTACGCTGTGACCAAATTCTATAAGACACAAGATATGGCTGGCAGTTGGTGTGGTATTAATTGTCGGCTTAATCGCACTGGGGTTTTGGCCCCGGCGTGATAGCAAAAAATAACCTTTTTGGAGCACGATTATCATGAGTGATAAACAACCAACCACAGTAAATAGTCAGATCATCGACAGCGTTGCCTCGTCTAATACGGCTGTATTGGGACAAGCACCTGCGATAGCGATGGGCAGTTTGTATCAGACCATCGGCAACTCGGTGGCCATGGCGGCTGCTAATGCGGTTTTTGCTCAGCAGCAAGCCAATGTTACCCATCAGGCTGCCACGACACTGGGTGTGGCCAAGTTATATGCGGCTAATTTGAAGGGTTAATTTTTTAACCCATCTGAACCATTCAGCATCCGATTTATCATCACGATTCATCACCACGATTCATTACCACAAGCAACAATGGAGATAAGAATATGACCACCAGTAATGATACCGCCAACAGCGGTGGCTCAATCGATTTTATTCAGGCATCGAAAGACATTAATAACGAAGTGCAAGAGCAAAGTGTTTCGACATTAAGAACTTTGTCATTGGGTGGTTTAGTCAATGCCCTGTCACTGAGTATGCTCAATAACACCTCTAATCAATACGCTTCACAATCACTGGCCAACTCAGCCATGGTCGCGACCTGTGAAAAAATTCTCAGCAGCTGATACTCACCATCCGCCAGATGAGCAAACCAGCGTGAGCCGATGAGTGAATAAGAGTGAAGAGAAATGATTAAAACAATTAACAAAAGCCAGCCAGCAGCCGGTAGTGGAGGTGGCAGTGGCACCAGCACAGCCAACACGGCGAGTGCAGCCAATAAAGCGAAGCCAACCAGTAAAGCGAGCGCAGCCAATGCCACCAATGCCCGCAATGGTGGCGGTTTATCCAGCAGCATCAACGGCAGTTTTCAACAAACCACCTCCACCGCCGTCGAGCAAAGTTGGTCGTTGCGCCACGATAAAGCGCAAAATGCGGTTTGTCTTGCGGTCAGTGTCAGTGCGGTGGCTGAGTTGAGTCAACCAATGCAATATTTTGAATCGACGTTGGGCCTTGATGAAATTAATCAACTGGTTAACTGGTTATTTCAAGCCAGAAAAATGATTCAAAAACAGGCGACCCAATAGCCTTTACCAAGCAACAAGCCAAGCAACAAGCCAACAAAAAAACCATCAACGAGGTAGGTCATGAGCGATACAGACGATAGCACTGAGCAATTAAGTATTCAATCCTATGACGCAGCAGGGGCGGCGATTGCCCAGTCGATTGCCAATGCAGCGCAAGATCAGGTGGATTTAATGCGCAACCAAAACATCATTAAAACCACCGTGATGGGCAGTGCCTATGCCAAATGGCTGGAAAACCCGATGATGAAAGACGAGTTTAAACCGATTATTGATGAAGTTAAAATTGATAATCCCAAAGCGCCATTTGATTTGGCCACCCAAATATTTGGTTCTTATAAACAAGCTGTCACCCTTGATATAGAAGAGCAATAATGATTCAAAGCAGCCTCAATTATTTGTGTGGCAGATTAAACACGGCGTTGAAGCAATCTTTTGATATTGAGGATGGCGACGTTGTTGAGTTGGCCAGGTTTAGCGGTGCTGAGCCTGGCGAAAGCCGTGAAAAAGTGATGTTGCAGCTGATTAGGCTGGAAAAAATCACCACGCCCCATCAACCACAAAATGGTTTTGGCTCGCCTGGCAGGCAGGCACCAAGCACCAGTCCGGTATATATCAATTTATATGTATTGGTGGCCGCCAATTTTAGTGTCAGCAATTATCCGCAAGCACTGGCTTATATTTCACAAGTGCTGGAATTTTTTCAGGATAACGGGGTGTTTGAACGGCAAAATTCACCGGATATGCCAGCCAAAATTGATAAATTGTGCCTCGAAATTGAAAATGTCGGCCCCCATGATTTGGGCACCATTTGGGGCATGGTCGGGGCTAAATACATGCCCTCGGTGATTTATAAAGTCAGCTTGCTGAGTATCGGTGGGGTGGTTAAAGGCCAAGTGACTAGCCTGAGCAAACCAACCGCGCCTGTCGGTGGACAGCATTAATGGCGCAGCCAGCCAATCCCGAGCCGACGCTAAGGGCACCACCTCAATACACGGTGCTGTTTGAACTAGAGGTGAAGCATCACTATTTTGCCGATGGATTATGCCGCCAGCTGGCCTTTACGCCCGCCGAACAGACCCGTCAGTTGATGCATAACGCCGACATGTTATTGCGGGTTCGAGATCATGGTTTCAGCTTATTGTATGACCACCAGAGTCCGGCATTGTTGGCGACTTTTGAGCGTCAAAGCTCGTTGGATTTTTTTTTCAGCGTGACCGTTAACGCGGTTGATTTTGGCTGTTATAGCAAACAAAAAATTGTCAGTAAAGACCAGCGTTTGGTGGTCAATTATCCAGGCTTTAGCGCGGCGAAATGTGACCCAGATAGCCAAGCGCAGCCGATGGAATTGGCCTATCAAGATTCGCAGGCACAGGCCAAACAAGGTAAGCAAGGCGAGCAAGCACTGTTTGGCCGCTGGCTCAATAACATGTTTTTGGCCACGGTAAAGTTACCGCCACAGACGTTACAGCCTTTGCTCAGCGGGTCCGCCAAGGCGCTACCGTGGCGGGCGGTATTGCAGTTTGATAACACCCAGCGCTATTGGCAGTATATTTTCATCGGCAACTGGCTAGATGAACTGATGGACCAAAACATGGCAGATAACGCAACGCCAATCAGCATTGTTGATGTGGCAGGTAAGGTGCAGTTTGCGCCACTGAGTGCAGCTACTTTACCCGGCGGCATTAAGGTATGGACGGCGATGTCAGCGGTACCATTACCACTGCAACAAGTCAGTCAATATCAGTTTAAGTTGTGCCAGGGTGATAATACCTTAATGGGGCATTTACCCGTGGCCAATGTTCGTGAGCAAAGTTTGCTCGCTAACGGCCAATGGGTGTCGGAAATTTATATTAATCAATCGAAAAGAATAAATCTTTAAAGCGATAAACCTTAACCCAAAAGGACAAACTAATGGCAGCACCAATGAAAACCCCTGGCGTTTATGTGGTAGAAACATAATTGACCTTTCCCAATAGACATACCGTAAGCGATCAATTTTTAATGTAGTAAGTAACCCAAAAGGACAAACTAATGGCAGCACCAATGAAAACCCCTGGCGTTTATGTGGTAGAAAAAAACGCCTTCCCTAACGCGGTGGTCGAAGTGGCTACTGCTGTACCCGCTTTTATCGGCTATACCGAAGTCGCTGAACAAGCGGGCAGAGACTTAACCAATACGCCCTATCGAATCACCTCTTTAGCGCAATTTATCAAGTATTTTGGCGAAGGCCCTGCATCGCAGTTCACCATGACGGCGACACCACCACCAAAAGCAGGCACGCCACCGCCAGAGGCACCGGCAGAGCCACCACCAGGCACCAATTTCAATTATAAAGGTACCAAGTGTAACCTTGAACAAAAGAGTAATTTGTATAATTTGTACAACAGTATTCGTTTGTTTTATCAAAACAGTGGTGGTCCCTGTTATATCGTTTCGGTGGGTGATTACACTAAAAAAATCGCCGGGGCAGATCTTAGTGCAGGCATTACGCCATTAATCAAAGAACAAGAGCCGACCATATTGGTGATCCCCGAGTCGGTGACCTTGGTGCAGGCTGATTGTCAAAGTGTACAACAGGCGATGTTGACTCATTGTGGCGGGGTGATGAAAAATCGCTTTGCCATTCTTGATGTGCTTGATGGTTCGAAATCACTGGAAGAGGTCAACAAAGAAAGCCCACCGGTCAATTGTATTGATGCGCTGCGCAATTATATTGGCACCAATTACATGGCTTATGGTTCTGCCTATTATCCTTGGCTTAATACCAGTGTGGTACAACCGGCAGAAGTCGCTTATGCCAATCTCGATGAAGCGGGTCTAACGGCGCTGGATACGGCGATTAAAGCAGAGCTGATCCCGCCACCAGCGGAACCGGCTGATGGCAAAACCGCACCACCGCCGACTGATGCTGAGAAGCAAAGAGAAGATCAAATCACCAAGTTGTTGGCCGATATGACCGCCAAAGATCGCACCTCAGTAGAGCAATCGATCACCCATAACAGTTTATTGACCATCAGTGGTTTGTATCAGATGACCATGAACGAACTTCAGAGCAGCCTGAACTTGTTGCCACCGGGCGCGGCTATGGCTGGGGTATATACCATGGTTGATAACCAGATTGGGGTGTGGAAAGCACCTGCCAATGTCAGCCTTAATTCAGTGATATCACCTGCGGTAGACATTTCTTTTGAACAGCAACAAGATCTAAACGTGCCGATTGATGGCAAGGCGGTAAACGCCATTCGCGCCTTTATTGGCGAAGGGGTGTTGGTGTGGGGCGCAAGAACGCTCGATGGTAATAGTCTCGATTGGCGTTATATCAATGTCAGACGGACCATGATTATGCTCGAAGAATCGATTCGACTGG
The DNA here is from genome assembly GCA_047617105.1 of Phenylobacterium sp. Taxonomy (GTDB): domain Bacteria; phylum Pseudomonadota; class Gammaproteobacteria; order Enterobacterales; family Alteromonadaceae; genus JABSOG01. The sequence goes on from JBLGCB010000039.1 coordinate 8,967, forward strand.
CCAGTAAGGCCTATGTTTTTGAACCGAATACCGCCAGCACCTGGGTCACCATGAAAAGCATGATTGGCAACTTCCTTAATGGGGTATGGAAACAAGGCGGATTGGTCGGTACGACTGCTGCCGAGGCTTATAGTGTTGATATTGGTTTGGGTACCACGATGGATTCGGAAGATATTCTCAATGGCATTCTTAAAGTGAGTGTATTGGTGGCCGTTAGTCGACCTGCTGAGTTTATTGAGATCACTTTCCAACAACAAATGCAGAAGTCTTAACGACTTTATTGAATAACTAATTGAGGAATACAGATTATGGCTGATGACGGCTCCACAGAATCCACCACGATATGGCCCATGCCCAAGTTTCACTTTCAGGTTAAATGGGGTGACAAAGAAATTGCCTTTCAGGAGGTATCGGGACTGGATATTGAAGCGCAAGTGATCGAATACCGAGCGGGCAATTCCAAAGCTTATTCGACCATCAAAATGCCGGGACTGGTGAAAAGCAGTAACGTCACCATGAAAAAAGGCGTTTACAAGAGCGATAATAGGTTTTGGGAATGGTATGACGAAATCAAGATGAATACCATCAAACGTATCACCGTGGTGATCAACTTACTGGATGAGAAGGCTGAACCGCTGATGACTTGGACGCTGTCAAATGCGTGGCCGACCAAGATCACCGCCACCGATATGAAATCTGATGGCAACGAAGTGGCGATTGAAACCATTGAGATTGCCCATGAAGGTTTGACCATTGCGGCACCGTAATCCATTCATGAAGGTCACTGATTATGTCACTGGATAGTTATTTTGATTTGCCTGTGGCGTTTCAATTCACCGTCGTGCCTTTGTTGAACCCTTTAGATCAAGGGTCTTTTCAGGAAGTCGGTGGTATTGAAGCAACCATTGAAGTGGATAAAGTGGTCGAAGGGGGGCAGAACCGTTATGTCCACCAATTGCCGACCAGTATCAGCCACTCTAACCTGACCTTAAAGCGCGGGGTGGCATCGATAACTTCTGCTTTGGTGGTGTGGTGTCTGAGCGTTTTTGAAGGGGGATTTGATATCCCAATAGTGCCAATGGACTTGGCGGTCAGTTTGTTGGATGAGAATGGTATGCCGTTGCGGGTATGGAGTGTTTTTAGTGCCTGGCCGGTGAAATGGCAAGTCGACGCCTTTAACTCGACCAAAAACGAGGTGGCGATCGAAACCATTGAATTGAGTTATAACCACTTTATTAGGGTGATGTAGCGATGGGTATAGAAGTAAAACAACTGACCTTGAATACCAGTGTCAGCAATCAGGGCACACTACAGCGAGAGAAGGCTGAGCAGGGCACTAAAGTGGGTAGCCGTTCGGATAAAAGCACCGATAAATGCGGACCCGGTCAGCAAGGCCAAGCGGCGGTGAGTGGCTTTCATTTACAATTTTTGAGCTGTTTAGGTGAGATAAGAGAGCGGTAACGGCAGATGAATATACCGGGTACACTGAAAAAAATGGGCCTAGCGGTGTGTAATACTGATGCCGACGGCAATGTTACTGGGCAACAGGCACCGTTCACCGTGATGCTCAATCCCAGCAGTTTTAAACATGATGCCGGGATCAGCTATAACCACGACCAAGAGAAAACGTGTGCCCAGACAACCCCGATGGGCAATCTGGCCTATCAACTAAAGTTTCAGCAGTATGAACCAGAAAAAGTCAGTTTTGACCTAGTACTGGATGGTACCGGGGTGGTGTCGGTGTTATCCCTTGAAAGCGTCAGCGATCAATTAACCGCGCTTAAAGCGGTGATTTACAACTACGATGGCAGCAAACACGAACCCAATATTGTACAGCTCAGTTGGGGAGATTTTATTTTCAATGGTCGGCTGACCTCGATGAATGTTGACTATAGCTTGTTTCATTCGAGCGGTAATCCGTTACGGGCTAAGGTCAGTTTGTCTTTTACCAGTTATATGAGTGTTGAGGCACAAATCAAGGTTGAGAAGAAATCATCACCCGATCTCAGCCATGTGATTGTGGTCAAAGCCGGTGATACCTTGCCGTTATTGTGCCAACAAGTTTATCAACAAAGTCGATATTATCTCGAAATTGCCAAGGTCAATAAATTGGACAGCTTTCGTCAGCTGTTACCCGGCACAACCTTGTTTTTTCCGCCATTGCGTTGATGCATCCGATAAACCAAATGTAACGATTAAATAAACTGGAAATTTAAACCAGATGGCCAATTCAGTACAAAAAAATAGCGCAGGGCCGGTTAAGTTAACCATTAAAACCGATGGTACGGAACTGGCCGGTAACATTCAGGTTTTATCAGTACATGTGAACCATTGCATTAACCGAATACCCACTGCGACGCTGGTGGTGGCCGATGGTAATGTGTCAAAAAAGGCATTTACTATCAGTGACCTAAAAACCTTTGAACCGGGCAATAAAATTGATATCAGTGCCGGTTATGGCAGTAAAGAGCAATCGATTTTCAGCGGTATTATTGTCAGGCACGGTATCGGCATTAACGTCGATAACAGCAACAATAGTCAGCTTAAAGTGGTCTGCTCAGACTCGGCACAAATGATGACCATGACCCGTAATAATGCCAATTACCTCAAACAAAAAGACAGTGACATCATGAGTTCGCTCATTAGCGGGCACAGCGGTCTTAGTGCAGATGTCACTGCAACATCAACCGAATATGATGAGTTGGTGCAATTTAACAGTAGTGACTGGGACTTTTTATTGACCCGGGCCGAGGTCAACGGATATTTGGTCAATGTGGTGGCGGGTAAAGTGACCGTGGCTCCGCCCAAAGCCGAAACACCGCAATTGACCGCGACCTGGGGTGATGACCTGATCAGTTTTGAAGCCGATATGGATGCCCGCTATCAATATAAAAAGGTCTCGGCAAGCTGCTGGGATATGGCCAAACAAGCGCCTTTGAACGCCACAGCAGCGGGGGAAGCGATTAACAAGCAAGGCAATATAACCTCGGCTGATTTATCAAAAGCACTCGGTGGTGGTGACTTTTTATTGCAAAGCAATACCAATTTACTTAAACCCGCGCTGACCGACTGGGCCAAGGCACAACAGGTGAAATCTGAGTTGGCCCGTATTCGCGGCAAAATGCGTTTTATCGGCAATGCGGCGGCAGTGCCGGGCGGGGCGATTAAAGTCGCCGGGGTGGGTCAACGGTTTGAGGGCAATGTGTTTATCAGCCAAGTGGAGCACGAAATCAGCAATGGTCACTGGATCAGCAATGTCGACTTTGGCATGTCTCCACACTGGTCAGCAGAATATCGTGATTTGGCGGCACCACCGGCGTCGGGGTTATTGCCTGGTGTTGAAGGGTTGCAAGTGGGCCAAGTGATGAAGCTTGATGGTGATCCGTTAAAGCAATTTCGCATTCAGGTCAAAGTGCCGGTATTACAGGCTAAAAAAGCCGGGGTTTGGGCCAGGTTGTCGAGTCCTTATGCTTCATCGGGTTTTGGCCATTTCTTTATTCCTGAGGTGGGTGATGAAGTTATTCTCGGTTATTTCAATAACAACCCCTCAGACCCGGTGGTGCTGGGCTGTTTATACAGCAGCACCCGCAAACCGCCGCCACCGGGTGAATTGACCGCAGACAATGATATTAAAGCATTTGTCACCAAGAGCATGTTAACCATTAAGTTTGATGATAAAGACAAAATCATCACCGTGGTGACGCCCAAGGGCAATACCCTGGTATTGGATGATAAAGAAGAACAGATATCGATGACCGACAGCAACAAAAATAAGGTGGTGATGTCGAAATCGGGGATTGAACTGAACAGTGTCAAAGATGTCACCATTAGTGCCAAAGAGAACATTAGTCTTAGCGCGACTAAATCGGTGACCATCAAAGGCAGCACCGGAGTGACGGTCAGCGGTTCGAGTGTGTCACTTAAGGCCGATACCAGTTTTACTGCCCAAGGGTCTTCTGGGGCGACGGTTAAGTCCAGTGGTGTGACCCAAATCCAAGGCACTATGGTGAAGATCAATTAGGAACTCCTTATGCCAATGGCCGCAAGAATTACAGATATGCATACCTGTCCGATGCAAACCCCGGCCATTGTGCCGATCCCCCATGTGGGAGGGCCAATCATTGGCCCAGGGGTGCCAACGGTGCTGATCGTCGGGATGCCAGCCTCGGTGATGGGCGACAGTTGTATTTGTGTCGGCCCGCCAGATGTGGTGATTAAAGGCTCGGCGACAGTGATGATCGGCGGTAAACCCGCCGCTCGAATGGGCGACAGCACGGCACATGGCGGCACCATTATATTGGGTGCGCCGACAGTGATGATCGGAGGATAAAATGACAGATAGTTATGATGATTATAAAAACAGTCACTTTTTGGGCCGGGGCTGGAGTTTTCCGCCGGCCTTTGATGTGCATACTGGCGAAAGCCTGATGGTCGCCGACGCCCGAGATATTGAACAAAGTCTGATTATTTTGTTATCAACCTCGCCCGGTGAACGGGTGATGGAGCCGACGTTTGGTTGTGATCTCAAATCAATGATGTTTAGTATTATCGATGGTACCACGATAGCGCGGATCAAATATTTGGTTAAAAATGCGGTGTTATTTTTTGAGTCTCGAGTGACTTTACATGAGGTTGAGATAGATATCGAAGACGCGATGGCGGGTATCTTACGGATTAAACTCGACTACAGCATTATCTCTATCAATACCCGCAGTAACTTGGTCTATCCGTTCTACTTTGAAGAGGCGACTAATGCCGGTTTCTGACGGTATAAATACCGATGCCGTTCACGGCCAAACTCACAGTCAACCGATCACTGATGGCAGCTGGCAATATCAACGCTGGCCACAGGCATTTGGCGACAATTATTTTAATGTCGACGAAATGTCGTTTGCCGACTTGCTGGTGATGGGTCAGAAAATTGCCGCGCAGCTGAATTTTTTTGATTTAGATAATACCGTGACAGGTAACTGGGGAAAACTGTTTAGTCACGATGAAGCGACCCTGATGGCGATGATTCTGCACCTTGATATAGAGCAGATTAAAAGCGCGTTTGATGGCATAAAACAGCAAAGCCCTCAGCGCCAGTGGGCTTTTGTGATTGGCCGTTATGCACAGATTGATCATGCCTACCGGGCGCTGGCGGATTCTGAATATCCGTCAGGCCAGGCATTGTGTGGGGCGATAAAAACCATCATCGTGCAGAAGCTGGCAGTGAAATTGCACGATATTCGCGCTATTGGTAATGACTGTTCCGGTGATAGCGGCGATCCTGATGTGGCCCGTGCCCAGCGCCAACTGGCCGAGTTTTCGCCGTTGTGGAAAAACAATCAATCGACTTGCCAAGTGACTCACGAACCCTCTGAATCGGCTACAGTACTGCTTACGGCGTTATATTCCTTGTTGCATTGTATTGAACAATTGCAATGTCAAACGGCTGAGTATTTGCAACAGTCGCTGCATAATCAATATCATGGCCCGGCCATTGGCCTGTTTATGGCGTTTTTACGTTTGTTTGGCAAGCTTCAGCGTGAGCTTAATCAGTTTAGTCACCGTTATCTCGATTTTTATTTTGCCGACGTATTACATGGTGAAAAGAGGCGGGCGCAACCGACCAAAGCGCAGCTGGCGTTTACTCTGACCCCTGGTGATAAAAGCTCGATATTGGTCGGTCAAGGCACCGTATTTAGTTGTGGCAAAGATGCCCAGGGCAAGGAGATTGTTTATCGCGCCGATAATGAACTGCGGGTGAACAATGTACGGGTGGCGGCGATAAGAACGCTGTATATGCTGCGCGACAATCGAATTTTGCCAGAAAAAACCATCAACGCGGTGACCCGAATCAAGTGCGATTCGCTCGACATGAAGACCATGGGCAAAGGGCCGGGCATCCCGCTGTTTGGTGCCGACAAAATCACTTCAGCCCATAGTGGCGGCAGTAACGCCGATATTGGTTTTGCATTGAGTTCTCCTCTGTTACGCCTGAGCGAAGGTAAACGCAGCCTCGAATTGAGTTTTTGCCTGCAAGAGCAAGAACAAGTCTATGGGGTGATGAGCACGCTGGTGGCCAGAGCCAGCAAGCAAAAGAAGCAGGCGGATGTTGCCTACAGCGAAATATTTTCTGCTTACCTGTGCCAAACCGACAGTGCTGAGGTCGATAGTGTTCAGTCTGGCAGTGTTCAAGCCCGTAGCGGCAGCAGCGGTGATAGTAGCGATAGCAGTGAATCTGGCGAGGCTATTTATGCGGCGTTGCTGAATGCCAAGTTATTGGCTGATTTACCCCAAATGCAAGCAGGCACCATCATCAGTGCCGAGAATGCATTGCCATGTGGACGGATTTTTCAGTTGTTATTGATCGGGCGTTTGCTCAGTGCCAGCAATAATGACTTGAAATTGCAGCTGTTTCGGCAGCTGTTTGGCCGCTATTTGCTGAGTGACAATGATCAGTGGTTATCAACGAAAGAAAGACAACTGGTGATCACTCAAGCACAGAATATGCCGGATGATGGCAGCTTTGCCGAGGCACTGATGGCGGCCGGTAAAGGCGCAGGCAGTGACGGTGTGGGCAAAAGCCCTGATAAACAGATTAAAGGTTTGGCAGCTTTGTTTGAGATGCCAAGGCGGCAGTTGTTTGAGCGCTTTTTAGGCCGCATGTTTAGCATTATGATCAGCACCGACAAAGGCTGGCGTGAGATTAAGGTTTATAATGCGACGCGGTTGAATGGCCATCAGCAAGCCACCGCTGCCAGTGGTGATGGTGCTAGTGGGGGTTCAAGCACAGGTTCAAACGCCGACGGTCAATATGGTTTTAAACTCAGCCTATCTTTAAGCCCCAGTTTTGCCCCGGTGGTACCGGTATCGGCCAAGTTACATGGTAAACAATGGGCCGCGACTCAAGACGAAAGTAACAGTGAACTGGCTCAGCCCATCTTGCGTGTTGGCGTTGGTGCATCGAGTCGAATGTATCCCTATTCATTGTTTCAGGACCTTGCGATGGTCAAAGTGGGGCTGAATGTTGCGGTTCAGGGTTTGGCTGAAGTATTGGCGTATAACCAAGAAGGTAAGCTCGATACCAGCAACCCTTTTATGCCGTTTGGCGTACGTCCGGGGCGAGATGCCTATTTTATTGTCGGTGGCGCAGAAATGGCGCAAAAACCACTGACTGGGGTGACATTAAACCTCAACTGGTTTGATTTGCCGGGGCAAAGTGGATTTGCCGACTATTATCAGCAGTATCCTCAGCCTTATAGCAATAACAGTTTCAAGGTCGACCTTAAATTACTCGATCAGGGCAGGTGGCAGCACTATAGCTGCGCAGATTCGTTGTTTGGCAGCCAGAGTAAAGGTTCGGGCATTGTGCTGGCACCCAGCAGTTCGTTACAGTTGAGCATGAGCAAGGTGATTTCTGCGGCGATAAGCTCGGCGCAAGTGGCTGATTTTGGCTATAAAACCAGCAGCCGCAGTGGTTTTATTCAGGTTGTCCTAAGTCCACAATCTGCTTCTTTTGGTCATAATGAATATCCGACCTTGCTTAGCACGGCGATGATGAAAAATACCGAAGTACTGATGATTCAGGCACAAAGTGCGGTGAACTCAACTAACTCAACTACCACGGCTACCACGACCAGTAGTCCACAGTTGTCGAGTTTACCCAATTCGCCCTATACCCCGGTGTTGGCTGGCTTGACCCTAGATTATCAGGCCAGTACTGAGATCAGTCTTGACAACCAACATCAAACCGCAAACTCGCTGCCGGGGCAGTTTATTCAGATTAGTCCGTTTGGTTTGACGGTGATGGACCCGAGTAAACTTTATCAGCGTCGGGGGCGGCTGATGACATTATTGCCCCGTTATGCCTTCGACGGTAATTTGTTGATTGGTATCGAAGCTGACAGCGCGCAAGCATTAAGCACTGGGCTGAGTCTGTATTTTAGTTTGGCCAAAGATGAAACCCTCGCCGATACACCGGGAGTTCCCCGTATTTACTGGCAATACCTTTGCCCCACTGGTTGGAAACGTATTGCCCCGCAGCGGGTGATTGAAGACAATACTCTAGGGTTACTGCGCTCGGGCATTGTGATTTTGGCGCTGCCAGATGATATGGTCTGTGGCGGTTATAGTGGTGATGATCTGTTTTGGATATGTGCCAGTGCCGATCGCAATCTAAATCAATATGGTACTTTGCAAGCGGTGATCCCACATGTCTTAACGGCATCTGCTGAGCAAACCCCATTAGAATCGCTAACACCGCCTACACCTCCAGCATCACCTTCAACATCACCTTCACCTTCAACAGCAGGGGCCAAACCGCCTAGCGTGGCGATGCCCAAGTGGGAGGCAGTGGTGAGCATTCCCGGGATAGATAAAATCACTGGGGTATCGGTGCCTTATGGTGGCTGTGTGGCAGAAAACCGCCAACAGTGGCTGATACGCCTCAGTGAACGCTTGCGTCACAAGCAACGTGCCCAGACTGGCAAGGACTATGAGCTGTTGATTTTACAACAGTTTCCTTGGCTTGACCGGGTCAAATGTTTTGCCAATATGCGTTGGCAAAAAGCGGGTTCGCATCCCGGTCATGTGTTGATTATTGTGCTGGCGAAAAGTGCTGAGCACCCCATTGACCTGTCGACACCACCGCTGGTGACGGGCAGCAAGCTGACTGAAATTCAAGATTTTATCAGTGCTGTGATACCGGGTTTTGTTTGCTTTGATGTGCGCAACCCCTGTTTTGAAAAAATCCAAGTCAACTGTGCATTGCGTTTTGGTGAGGCTTATCAAGGCCAAAAAGGCAGTTTACTGAGTCGCTTGGACCGGGATGTTTCGCTGTTTTTATACCCGTTTTTACGTGGCGGCAGTTATCGTGAATTTGGTTGGCAATTGTCGCTCGACAGCATGTTTAACCTCATTGATGGCCTGCCTTATGTCGAGGATGTTAGCGCCTTATCGTTATTACGGGTGTATCAGCAACCACACCGTGATGAAGATACTCAACAACAGTATTTCCATCGTACCAACCTATGTGAACCGACCAGCAGTGGCCAACCGAGTCAATTGATAAAACCGCAATGTCCGTGGAGCCTGGCTATTCCAACCTCGGCGCACATCTTTCATATTCTCAAGCGTGCCGATGTGACCCCTGATGTCAATACGGGCATCAACCGACTCGAAATCGGTAGCACTTTTATCATCAATAAGCCGCAGCTCAAGGAGTCAAATAATGGCTAAATTAAGCAGAGCCACCTTAAAAACCCTGTTCAGTGCCGGCGCTTCACCGACCGAAGATCACTTTGCTGACTTGATTGACTCCTCCGGCAATACGCTTGATGATTCTGGGGTCAGTGATATTAACAAAGTGGTGCATATTTTTGGCAACCCAGAAAATGACCATCGGGTGATCAGCTTATATCATGGCAATCAGGGCAGTGAAGAACCGGTCAGTGATTGGGATATAGGGCTGGATAAGGACAGCACCCCAGATATTTCTACGCTGTTATTTCGCGCCGGTGATAAACAGGATCTCTCAAGTGATGGTAAGCCCTCCACGCCAAACGGCGGTGCCAATAACAATAATACTGTGCTGACCCTGACATCGGCCAATAAACCCGGCATTAGCAATAAAGTGGGTATTAATACCATGACCCCGGCGTTTGAATTAGATGTCAATGGCGTGGTCAGAATGTCTGGACGTTTAGGGACTGCGCCAGATATCACTACCACTGAACAACAACAATTATGCGCTGATGGTCAGTGGCATAACATCACCGCCCCTTTTAGTGATTATCAGAGCTTTGAGGTGATGGCGAGGGTGGTTGACCCCTCTTGTGGCAATAATGCTTTGATTCACGGAGTTGCCTTATATACTCCAGATTTAGGCCAAAATAAAGCCATAGTCACCGCGCGTCCGGGATTGTTGAAAAGAATGCATGGCCGTTTATTCAAGCGTAAAAACAAAACTCAGCCAGCGCCTGATGCGACAGCAACTGCTGACGCTGGTGCGGCTACGACTGGCGCTGGTGCGGCCACGGCTGGCGCTGGTGCGGCCACGGCTGGCGCTGGTGCGGCTACGGCTGGCGCTGGTGCGGCTACGGCTGGCGCTGGTGCGGCTACGGCTGGCGCTGGTGCGGCTACGCCTGCGGTCAGTGCAGGAGATGTGTCAACGGTAGGCATTAGTTGCCAACATTCAGTGACGCAGCAGACCGACCAATTGCAATTACGTTGGCTCAAAGTGGGCGGCACAGACAACCCTAGCTTGGTGGTACTGCAAATTCGCAGTGTCACCGCTTATGCCGCAGTGACCGACAGTGCCGATGCGACGGCGGTGCCACAGGCACCCGCCATTCGTTGCTTATTGACTCGATTGTGGGTTGAAGCATGAATAAAGGCCCCAGTATCGCGCGGATTAATTTTGATACCGATGAGGCGGCGTTTGACCGTCTTAAACAAGATGGTATTAATTACATCCAGCAGTTGTCTGGCAAGATGTGGACAGACCACAATAGCCATGACCCGGGTATTACCATTTTAGAGCAGCTGTGTTATTGCCTGACCGAATTGATGTATGACAGTGAATATAAGGTGGCTGATTACCTGGTGGGGGCTGATGGACAGATGGCGTTTGAGGCGTTGGCGTTACACACCCCGGCGCAGATTTTGCCCTGCCGCCCCACCACTTTGGCCGATATTCGTCGGGCGCTGCTGGATGGTATGGCGCCCTATAGCGAAGTGGATAATGTGTGGGTAGAGCCGATATTGATTGCTGATACTGGCCAGGCATCGGGGCTTTATCGGGTGCGTTTACAGTTATCCACCCAGACAACAGTAAGTAATGCCCATCATCATTTGGACAGTCGGATAAAACAGCAATTGCTCAATTGCTGGTTTGGTTTACGCAACTTGGGCGAAGACATCGCTGAGGTTGAGATTGTCAGCAATACCCTGTGCACCTTGGGCTGTACCCTAGATATTTTTGATGGTTATGATACCAATCTGATTTTGGCACAAATCTATCTGTACTGTAGTAACTGGCTTGAACGGCCGGGAATGCCAGAACAGGTGACCCAGGGGCCAACCGCCGGATGCCCGGTGGAAGAGGTGTTTAACGGCCCATCGCTCAGTCGTAGTGGTTACCCTGACGAATCAGATGAACAGCAAGAGCGTTTGTCGATATCATCGTTGCGACAACACTTGTTTTTGATTTCAGGGGTGAAGCAGGTCAGTGAAATCAAATTAACCAAAAATGGCCAACCGCTGACCCATAAGAGCAAAAGAGAGCCGGGTTTGATGCTGCAATTACCACAAAGCCAGCCGCAGCTGAGTGAGGCGATGAAATTGTCACGTTATGATGAAAACGTGCCGATGTCGTATAGCAAAGTCTCTTATCACTTTGGTCAATTACACATCCAGCAAAACAAGGGCGGTGATGCTGACGAGACCATGCAACAGTGGTATGCAAAACCGCAAGGACAGTATCGTCAGCTTGAGCAGTATTATTCACTGCAAAACCAATTTCCGGCTTTTTATGGCTTAGAGGGCGACTTAAAAGGGGGTTTTGTCGGTGGTGAACTGTTTGGCCAAGAAGCCACGTCTCAGGACGCACAGGGATCGGCTGCGCAAGGGGATGAGGATACCAAGCAGGCAAGAAAGGGTACAATCAACCAGCTCAAAGGGTACTTGTTATTGTTTGATCAGCTGATGGCCAATTACAAAGCCAATCTGGCCAATATACGCACCTTGTTTTCATTGCACTTTAATGAAGACGAGAGCAACCCCAGGCGTGGCCGAACGGTGCAAACCTATCGATTTTCTGAACTGGATGACAGTGTGATCAAAGGCATAGGGCAACTTTACCCGGCGCAATCGTCGTTGCGTTTTGCCGAACTGATGGCCGATTTTGATGATGGCATTGAACGTAAAAGCCGGGTATTAGATCAGATGTTGGCGTTGTACGGTGAGACCTTTGATCAACAGTTCTTATTGCGTTTTCCTGGCGATATTAGTCCTAGTGAACTGGGGCAGCAAATGTTGATCAATAAAACCCTTTATCTTAAATCTATTGTGCAGATGACGGCTGACCGGTGTGGTGGGGTTAACTATGCGGCATCACCGGGGGCGCAGGCAGAGGGTTTTGGTTTTGCCCAAAAGCTCAATGCCCACCTCGATATGGTGGCCGGGTTTTACAGCCAGTCTGGTGGTTTTGGCAATCCTGAGTTGTTGGGCCGTGAGCTTAACTTGTGTACTGATGCCCAGTTTTTGGCGTTGCATTATAACAGCCCGGCCAGTCCTGATTATTACCTTCATCAAGTGGGGCAGCATGAGGCAAGCGGGTTTATCCCGATGAGGCCAATGGACAGTCAGTTGTCATTTACCGATTTGCGTCAGCAGGTCACGCGAATGCCGGCCTTTAATGGCGGCCAAGGCAATTTTGCCTCATTGCCACAATCGCTGATCCGCCAAGGCGCGGATATTGGCAACTATTACCTGGTCGAAAAAGCCGATAAGGACGCCATGGATTTGGTGGTGACCATTCCACTGCGCCAAGGCGTGGATGGGGTCAGTTGGGTTTATTTGGGTAACTATCCTAACCAACAAGCGGCGATGCGCGACGGCAATAACCTGTGTAATTACCTGCAACAAATTCATCGTCACACCGACAGCTTGCATGTGGTTGATAATGTGTTATTGCGTCCGACGCCCGGGCAACATCATAATAACGACAACAGTCTCCAGAGTAGGGGCGAAGGTTATGCTGATCAGGATGATAATTTTTACCATTTTCGTATTAGCGTGCTCTTACCCGGTTGGACTACCCGCTGTTGCAACACTGCGTTTCGCCGTTATGTTCAGTCGTTGGTGAGCGATTTGTGTCCGGCGCATATTGAGCCAACACTTTACTGGCTGGATTTTGACCAAATGACCACCTTTGAAGGGTTATTTATAAACTGGCAAAGCGCCAGGGCGCAATGGCCTTACCCGATGGAGCAAGATTCTAGCTTAACCACTCGAGGGTCTGGTCAGGGCGCTGGGCGTGGCGGCAATATGGCTGGGTTAGATTCGCGGGCCAAGGCGTTGAAGCAATGGTTGCAAGCAGCAGCACCAACACCAGCATCGGGAGCAGTTTGAGTTGGATGCTGAGCACCATATTCGCCATGCTAAGCTGGGATTCGAGTTTAACGACTTGGGTCTGGCTGGCGACTTCAACCGTCAGGGGGTGTTATATATTGAACAAAAGCTGCTGGCGGTGGTGGCCGAGGTATTTGATCAGCTGTGTTTGCCTGAGCAAGTGATCAGTATTGACAAGCTAGAGCTCGATTTAGGCGATATTGGTTGTCCGGGTGAGGTCGATAGTTTTTATCCTGAGTTGGAATATCGCTTAGTGGCAGAGGTGACCCGCCAGCTATTACCCCATATTCAACGGGCGACTCAAGCCGCGGCTCAACCTGGGCCTCAACAAGCGGCCCCGGCCACTGAAGCTGCGATCACCGCGACTGAACTTGGCTTGAAAATACGGCCGCAAAATCAGTCCCAGTGGTGGCTGCTGCAACATTATTTATGCCATGGTTTATTGCCCTGGCAAGCGGGGCAAGCGGGGCTATCGGGGCAAGAGTGGTCATTGAGCGAAGCGTTATCACGGCTCAGAAGCCAACACTTTGCGCCGTTGATGGCATTGTTACAGCGGCTGAGCGCGCAGTCTGCTTCGGCCAAGGCGGTGGCCACCAATGAGCGCATTTTACAACGCTTGAGCAAACAACTGCCCATGGCTGAATTTCAGGCGCTGGCAGAGCAGCTGATGGTGGCGTCTACTCAGTCATCAAACGGGGCATCAAATGGACCATTGAAAAAAGGCCAGATGATTGACCAGCGGTTGCTTGAGCGGGTTTTACGCCATGCCGGTGGTGATGGCGATGCATTACAGCACGTTTTAACGACATCGATAGATGCGCAAACCTTACAACAGCGTTTACGCATCAATGCCAGTTCCGATATTGGTTCCAATGCGAGCGGCGCGCCGGACTCAGCAGATTTGCAATATATTTTGATTCAAGCCTTGGTGGGGGCTTTGCATGGTGCAGACAGTGTGTTGCGCCAATACTGGTCGCCGCTGGTATTGCACCAGCCACAACTGCTGGCGACGACATTGCGTTATTATGGCGTGCAGCGCCAAGTCAGATTTCATATGGTGGCGACATTTTCAGTGAAGATGCTGGCAGATAGTGTCAAGGTGCTCGAACCGTTGGCCGATGATTTTGTCAGTAATCTTATCAGCCGACCTGGCTTGTTTCGCCAAGCATTAAGTCATTGTGGTAGTCGATTAGGGGCGGTATCAAACCAAGACTTTAGCCGTCAGTTATGGTTATTTACCCTCAGTTATCTGCTGGTGGAGCGGGGCAGCGAATTTAACCGACAAAACTATTTGGCCAGCGTGCTCGCTCAACAGGCCAGTCATTACAACCTTAGTTATGCCCGTTTATTACAGAGCCTCGAAGCGGTGGTTGAGCAGATGCCAACATCGGGATTATGGCAACAACAATTACACTTCTTGCTGTCACAACTGGGTTCTGGCATCAACACTGATGAAAGCCTTTCGCCAGTAAAAAGCGAGGATGCAGAAGTGATGCTCTCCCGACAGACCGGATTGCACAATGGCCATTATCTGACTAACGAGCTGATCCTTAAGCTAGGCCATAAAATAGGCGATAAACTCAACCTTAAAACTGAGCTTGACCATAACCTTGGACAACGTCAATCGCAGTGGCTGCAAGAGAATTTTCGCAAGACGCTGTTGCAGGGGCAATCGGCCACCTTGAATCGTTTATGGCCAGTAATGCTGACCCATCAGCGCGATTGGTTATTGGCTTGTTTGCTGGACTTGGGCCAACTGGCTGAGGTTAGAAAACGACTCAGCCAAGATTTTAGTGGCGGTCAGCTTAGCGCGTTATTTAACTTATTGGCACCAGGGCAGGGCGAGTTTATTGCTCAACTGATTGGCCAGCGACAGCTATTTGCCCAGGCGGTTGGGTTGGCACAAAGTCCATCAGCGGTTGATGGTGTTCGTCAGTCATTGGCCGGGCATCGTGTTGGTTATAGTGCTGGCAATGGTACTGATGCTGAAAATAGCGCTATTGTGGCCGATCGTCCTCCAGCAATGGTAACAGAACAACAACTGATCTATTTTAGCCTGACTTATTTGCTGGTGGCCCGGGGCAGTCAGTTTAACCAATCTAGTTATATGGCTAGCATGATTGAACAATTGGCCGCCCACCATAATGTTGGTCATGAGGCGTTATTATGGGGGTTGCATTGGCTATTGACTCAGGCATTGAAACGCAATAGCGCCCAGCAGGGGCCATTAAAGACCTTAACGTTACTGGTCAATTCATTGTTGCCTGACCGAGCTGGCTCGAGTAAAACAACTGCCTCCACGGCCATAGATACAGCTTCTGCAAAGGCTATTGCTACAAATGCTCTTTCTACAAATACGACGACATCGGCGCAATTAAAATCTCGTTTGGCCAATAGCGCAGGTTACTTGCAGGCTTATGATTTATATCAGACATTGATGGAATTGCTGGTGGTCACTGAGCGTGAGCGGCAAAATGTCATTGGGCAGTGGTTAGCCGAAAATCCTCGCTGGCCGGGCATTGAGCAAGGTTTGCAGCGTTTAAAGCAGCTATCGTCGACCTTATTGCTGCGATTATGGCGTGATATGCAGCGTGCTTGCGCCAGTGGCCAGCTTAGTGCCAAGTTGTTGGTCAGTCGGGTGTTAACCGGCAGAGCAGGGGCTACCGCATCTAACCTTAAAGTGCTGTGTTTATTGATTGAATGGGTGGTGACCCTGACTTGTCGCAATAGCCATCATGCGGCGGTTTTGCTGACCACTATCCAAGGTCACGCACAGCGGGTGACTCAGCCATTACTCTATATTGAGCGGGTGCTCGAGAGTCTGCTTAAGGGTCAGGCAGTAGATTTTGAACAGATTTTGGCCGGGTTAGCCAATTCGCAGCGTCAAAGTTCAAACAAGGTCAGCGTTAAACTCCAGCCAGAATCAGAGCTGGTTAACAGCCTTGAGCCAGTTAGCAGCCTTGAGCCGGTTAGCAGCCTTGAGCCAGTAAATAGCCTTGAGCCGGTTATCAGCCTTGAGCCAATCAACAGCCTTGAGCCAGTTAACAGCAATAGCGAGCGTCAATTGGCGTTGCAGTTGCGACGTTATTTATGGTCGCCCTCAGCGAGCTTAAGTCAGCGCCAAAAAATCCAGTTATGCCAGTTTATAAGCCGCCAGCTGGCCAAGCAGCCTCAACAGCTTAAGGTGTTTTTGCAAACTTGCTGGCAGCAAGATAGCAGCATTGCGGCGTTGGTGGCATTAACCCCACCGCCTTTGTTATTGCGCCTATTGAGGCAATTTAGTGGCGCTGATTTGGTTGCCTTATTGCCGTTGGCCGAAGTGATGGCGTTGGCGGCGGGTTCTGGCGCTGCGATTGAAACGCTTAAATGGCAATTTGTTTGTCGTTATCTGATGCAGCAGGCGCGTCCTTTTGACCCTCGCTCGTTTGTGCCTTTGTTTGCCCAAAGCTTGTGGCAGTATTGCCAGACCCAAGCAAAAAGAAAAGCCGCGACATTTAACGCTTTTTGCCAACAGTTAAAACAGACCCTAGCACAAGATTGTCCGAGCACAAGTCCGGTGCTGGTGCGTTTGCTCAATCAATATTTGGCCGATGATAAAACCCAGACCGATAACGACGCTGAGCATGAGACGTTACCGTCAAGTTCAGCCTCAACCTCAACCCCAGAGCCATCAATACCGCGGTGGAAAAATAACCATCAGGCATTTAATTTGGCCAATGAAGTCGACGATATCATTGCCGAGGGTGAACAGATTGAAATTAACAACGCAGGCATGGTGCTGGCAGGGCCGTTTATTCCGATGATGTTATCGCGGTTGCAATGGGTGCAGGACGATAAATTCAAAGACCAGTCATTGGCTGAGCGAGCGATTCATTTATTGCAATATATGGTCAACAACCAGACTGAAACCGCCGAATACCAACTGGTGCTCAACAAATTGTTGTGTGGGGTTGAGTTGGCGCAACCGATAGCGCCAAGAATGGATTTAACCGAGGCAGAAAAAACCATGACCGACCAGTTAATTGCCACCATGAACAGCCACTGGGGTGCGACGCCCAATACCAGCGTACAAGGGTTCAAACAGAGCTTTTTACAGCGTAAAGGGGTGCTATTGCGTGCCAGTGATCACTGGCATCTCACCGTCGAATATCAGGCCATTGATATTTTGCGCACCGCCAAAGAAATTCCGTGGAATTTCAGTTTGATTAAATATCACTGGATGGACAGCATTGTTCATGTCAGTTGGGAGCAGAAAAAATGATGGCTGCTGCGATAGCGACTGCACTGAATACCACAACGGTGCCTAATACGGCCGGATCAGGGGACGCCACGATACCCACGGTGCCCACAATACCCACGACACCCACAGTGCCTGATACGGCTGGGTCAGACGCAACGATACCCACGACACCAGTCGCCTGTTTAAACGCTGAACTGACTTGGTTTAGTCAGGTGTTAGATGTACGTTTTAAATTGTATTTTTCTCAGCCGACAGAATTCAACCATATCAGTCAATTGCCGCCACCGGATTTAAGCGGTTATGATGCGGCTTATGCCGCGCTGGTTAAACAATTCCAGCTAGACACCGCGCAACGGCTGGTGATGATGCTGGCGCTGACCCCTCATATTCAGCCACAGTTATTAGACAACTTTTTTATTCGCAACCCTGATATAGAGCGTCATTACAGTGAGTTTGGCGGTTTGCAGGGTAAAAACCACAATGGTTTTTTGCCAACCTGTGAGACGGCGGTGTTTTTGCTGGCCAGTACTGACTTGGCCAATCGAATTGCTGCCATTGGTTTATTTGCCCGTGACAGCATTTTATTTACCCAGGGTATCATCGAGCTGGCACGTCAGCCCGATGGTGAGCCCTATATGAGTAGTGCGCTGAGCATCAGCCAGCATCATCTGCAACTATTCACCCGTGGTCATAGTGATAAGCTCGATTACGCCAGTCATTTTCCGGCCAAGCTGATCACCACCAAAGTCCCGTGGGACCACCTAGTATTGACCCGCCAGACCCGCCAAGAGATCGACAAGCTGGTATTGTGGGGTCAGCATAGCGACACCATCATGGCCCAATGGGGATTAGAAAAGACCCTTAAACCTGGCTACCGGGTATTATTTTATGGCCCGCCGGGCACCGGTAAAACCCTGACTGCGACCTTATTGGGGCAGCAGATTGGCAGTGATGTTTATCGTATTGACCTGTCGGCGGTGGTGTCGAAATACATTGGCGAAACCGAGAAAAACCTCGAAAACCTGTTTACTCAGGCGCAAAACAAAAACTGGGTGTTGTTTTTCGACGAAGCCGATGCGTTGTTTGGCAAACGCTCCAGCGGCTCCAGTTCTAATGACCGCCATTCTAATCAAGAAATCGCTTACCTGTTGCAGCGCATCGAAGACTTTCCCGGCATGGTGGTATTGGCCACTAACCTCAAAGCCAATGTTGATGATGCTTTTGCTCGGCGTTTTCAGTCGATGATTTACTTTCCACTGCCTGATGAAAATCAGCGCTTAAAGCTGTGGCAATATAGTCTTAATGGCCGCCTTCAGGCCGAGCAACAAGGGTCATTAAATAGCATTGCCAAACGTTTTGAACTGTCGGGCGGGGCGATCACCAATGTGGTTCGTCATGCTGCGTTATGTGCGGTGCAACGGGGGCGAGATTATATGGTTTGCGCTGATTTGGAACAAGGCGCAATGAAGGAGTTGAAAAAAGAGGGCAAGATGATTTGACCCGCAGGGTCCTTTCTTGGTGGTCGAATGCATCCTGCTGCTTTTGTGGGTTGGACGTAAGTGTCCTTAAATTGTCGGACTGGGCTGGCGTCGCGCCGTTTTTATGGCTGGTCGTCAGGGTGGAATGGTCTGTGCTTTATACCACTTTACATGCCACCAATAAGCGTTATCGATACCCGTATTTGTTAATCATTCAGAGGAAACCCCCATGGCCGAATATGCCGCAGCATCACCACAACAAGAACAGCAAGACCGTAAAAGCGCTTTTCCTAGTGTGGTTACCCAGCGCAAAAAACAACGGCTGCAATTTGAAGATAATCGGCCTAATCGGCTGGTGCAGCGACAAGCTCACAGTACCGGTCTACCGGATAATTTGAAATCGGGGATGGAAAACCTGTCGGGCATGAGCTTAGACCATGTGCGGGTGCATCGAAACTCTGACAAACCGGCCGCCGTTCAGGCTCATGCTTATGCACAGGGGTCTGATATTCATTTGGCCAGTGGCCAAGAGCACCATTTGCCCCATGAGTTGGGGCATGTTGTGCAGCAGGCTCAAGGACTGGTAAAGCCAACCACCAGTGTTGGTGGCATGGCGGTGAATGATAATGCTGGGCTGGAAAGCCATGCGACGGCCTTGGGGAATAAGGCTTTGCAGCGGGCGAGTGTTGGACAAGGGTTCTGTGGCCATGAAAGTGCAGATCAATCTATCATGCAATTAAAAGTGAAAGATGCTGATAATATAATGACGCTAAAAGCACTAAAAAGATCACACGTTGCTTTTACCGGAGAAATTGATGAATTACTGAAGGATACTACTGCGGAAAAAGACATTAAGGGTGTTATCGATGAATTAAAAAAATGGGACTGGGCAGGTGATGATGCAGCAAAAACAGCGTATTTGACTGAAATTGAAAATAAAGGACATACACTTTTTAGACATGGACCACACCTAGAACAGGCTCAGTTGGACGAACGCCTTACCAGTGATACTATTTTTGGTGAACCTGCGCCAGCTTCAAAGGGAGATGGTAGTTATGCCACCAAGTTCTCTGATTATAAAGGTATAAATGATGCCAGAACCATCGCGATTGATACCCTGAATCAGGCTAAAAACACGATGATAGATGACATTGAACCCAAAGTGGCTGAATTTATTTTGGAAAACACCGATTTGGTTGATGCACTACCCGCCAACAGAGGACCTAAATTTGCCCCAGCCAAGAAGGCGTGCAAAGAAATGACCGATAAATGTAAAAAATATTTAAATGACAGTGGCATTGCTGGTAATTTTCGACTGAAAAATGAAGGTGTAGCCGCGATGGCCGGTATGGATAAAACGGTGGATCCCAGAGGTTCGTGGAAATTTTTTGATGCCTATGAGGTTGTCATACAGTCCCCAGCTGCTATTGGTGAGGGGAGAAAGAAAGTGGGTGCTAATCCAGTGGAGAATATGGCAGAGGTGAAAGGGGTTAAAGCGTCATATAAAACTACCTGGGACAAAACCTTGAAAGGTAACGCTAATAAAGCTGACTTGTTTACTGCAAATAATGAATTTCAATTTTTCCCAGACAACGGGGTCGCAGGCATTTTGGGCCGAGGTTATCATTAGGCGCCTGTTTTATTTTTTGATTTTGTTTCATTGTATTCATTTTCCATGATGTCTGGGCTCTGACCGTATACTGCAATTTAGGGTAACAAATCAAAAAATGCTTTTTCTTCCTCTGCGTTGCCTCTGCGCTCTCTGTGGCTCTGTGGTAGTCGCAAAGAACGAAGCCACTTGTTACCC
>JBLGCB010000040.1:0-28991 GCA_047617105.1 Phenylobacterium sp.
CTCGGTAAGGGTGCCTATGGTTTCGTGTTTAATGGTAACGACCAACAAGGGCAGCACCATGTTTTTAAGTTTTCACGGATAAACTTGCCGTTGCATATCCAAAACAGACTTGCCGACGAAGCCGAGCTGCAAGGTGAGTTAAATAACGATCGAATTCCCAAGATGATCGAGTATCGCAAAATCAAGCGCCAATCGATTCTTCATATGAGTCGTGCCCCAGGTAAAGATTTGGAAGAAGTATCACTGCAATGTGGACCTCTAGCACCTGAGTTGGTGGTCAGCATTACCATTCAACTGGCCGATATTTTATTGTATTTACGTGATCAAAAAGCGCACTTTCGCCATCAGATTTACGTTCATGGTGATATCAAACCGTCTAATGTGGTGTTTGATGCCACCAGCGGTAAAATCTATTTGGTCGATTGGGGTTCAGCGGTATATGCGCAAATGGATGCCGATGGCCAAACCACCGCCGACAATATAATGGATTTAATGAGTGGTGACTTACAAAATACCAATGCCCGCTTAGGCGATGTCTATTTTATTGGCCAGGAACAACTAGACGGTGCTTTGTCATCACCCCGTTTTGATGAGCAAGGATTAGCCGCCACCATCTATGCTTTGGCGTCTGGCCAATCTTGTCGTTATGGTTCCCGCGTCATTACCCCAGGCTCACTGGGTTTACCAAAATTATTAGCCAAAGTGCTCGAAGGTATGCTCAGCGACGCCCCTGTGGTACGCCAACAAGCCGGCGATTATTTTTTCAAAAACTTACATGTTTTGAAATTACAGGTATTGGCCGACCAACCCACCCCAATTCAAATCACTCCACTCATTCCGGTATGGGTAAGAGCCAAAACGGATAACTCGATTGATACCGTGGTTTATGGTTCACGTAAGTCTTTTTTACGAAAATCTACTGAGAAAGATAATTTACGTGGCATAGATGATGCCCAGCTGGAGAAATATTACAAAAACTACCTGATGGGTATGGGTGATATCGAAAAAGCCTTTATCGCCGCTCTAGGGCGATTGGGGCGTTTTCCGGTGGTTGGTGGTTTGGCGATTCATTGGGAAGTCAACGGCGTTTATATCGACTCCAACCTCACCCTATTCGATCAGTCACTGAGAACCGCCTTTAACAGTGCGGTCAATAACATGATTTACCTGGCTCAAGGCATTCATCGCATCGGCATTTTTAAAAGCTGTTTGTTTAACGCCCGTGATACCTTGCACGTCGAAAGAAGCGATGAAAACCAGCCATTTTGCGCCGAGCCGGGACAAAAAATTGCCTTTAGCGTCAGCGATGTGCCAGACATTGATGACATAACTCGGGTCCATTCATACTTTGAGGATGGCAAAGACCCGGATGAATACTTATCTTTGCCCGATGAAATCATGGCGATTTTGGCCAAACTCAACTTAATTCACCATACTGGCTGTATCATATTTGAGGTATTGCCAACCCACTTAAAGATTCACAGTTATTTGATGTTATTAAATCACGATAAAGAGCGGGAGTTTGAGGGCTGTTTAACCCAAATCATTGAGTTATTGCCCAGCATTGAAGGCTTGGGGATTTTAGGCTTTATGAAATTGCCTTATAAAGATTCGCGCTTTTTTGAGCATATTGATAAATTGCCTGACAGGTTTTATCCGAGGAACCCTAAGGTTTAATTAGTTATCGTCCAAAAACCCGACTAAAAAAAGCGGGTCTTTCAAATGATAATTGCCCCATTTAATGGCCTAAACATCCATATTAAATTAACATTAAACCATTGATAATAAATAAGTTAACTAATATAATCAAAAAACTCTTCATGCATTAGTTAACTTGAAACCATGGATTATACCAAACTCGACAGTGAACAAATCAAAACGCTGGCCAACGCCATTCAAATCTATGAGGCTTTTCATGCTGAACGTCAACAAGCTTCCAGCCATCAAGGCTCAATGCATTGGAAGAACATTAAGGGAAAAGACTACCTGTACAAAGGTTTTACTGGCGGCAGGAACCAATCATTAGGTGTAAGAAGTGATGATACAGAGCAAATAAAACAGAACTTTGAACACGCATCTGCGGCACACAAAACCCGTCTTGAAAAGCTCTCGGAACAAGTCAAACGCCACAGCGGATTTATCAAAGCAGTACGCTTAAACCGTTTTCCAACCGTGGGTGCTCGAGTCATTCGCGCACTTGAACAGCAGGGGATCCCCCACCGGATTATTGGCACCAATGCGCTGTATGCTTATGAAATCAGTGCCGGCATCCAGTTTATGCCTGAATATATTGCCACAGAAGATATTGACGTTATATTTGATGCCAGACAAAGCCTGCAAATTGCAACCAAACTCAAGACCTCTCAACTGATGACATTATTACAAAAAGCTGATCAAAGCTTTCAAAAAGTATCCACTGCCCGCTTCACCTTTACTGCCGCCAATAATGCTGGTTACCGAGTTGATTTTATTACCCAAGGCAACCTAGATCCGCTCAAACCTGATGCTTTTGAACAACTGCTTGATGAGGATGATATCAAACCTGTGACTATCAACTCACTGAAATGGCACGTCGCTTCCCCGCGCTTTAGAGAAATTGTATTTGACCAACAAGGTTTTCCATTAACACTGGAAACCGTTGACCCCAGAGCATTTATTCTTCACAAGTGGTATGTCAGTCAGCAAGATGACCGAAGACCTTACAAGGCTCAACGCGATGCGGCACAGGCAAAAATAATGGCGACTGTATTGGCCAAAGAATTAACCCACCTGCCCCCTGCACCAGCCATCCAAAAACTGTTCCCCAATGCCGTAATTGACAATACAACCAGTGCATTAGATGATTTTTCTTTTTGACTTTTGTAAAAATGTATAATGGCAGTGTCCCAGGACCTGGGTCCTGGGACACCACTGGTTATAAAAAAACCAAATGTCAAATAATTTATTTAGCGATTAACCATTACCTTCAACGATTTCCCGTTGTAATAACGCCACCATCTTGCCAGTTTTAGCAGTCCATGCCCCTTTGACGAGTTCTGGCGTCAATACCTGAATCACCAACCATCCCTCTTGCCCTTGTTGATTAAATATTTCAGCCAAATCTGGTAACTCTGTTTTTTTGATGCCAGCCAAAAAACCTTCATTGTTATCAATTTCTAGGGTCTTATATTCATATTTTTTCATCTTTACAGTTTCCTTATAATCTAAGTCAGTAATATCTACCGCCAACGCTGCTGCTAAGGCTTTTTTCGATTGCAGCGAAGCCAATGCCTCCTTTTCGATTCGCTGTATGGTTCTCATATTTAAGCCAGCGGCAATCGCCAACTCATCTTGTGACCAACACTTTTGTATTCTTAGGTCAGTTACTAAATCTGCATTAATCTTCATCATTAACCTTCCGAGTTCTAACTTTACTCATTTCGTTCAAAAACAGCTTAAGTAGATAGCGTTATGGTGTGACCTCACTATCGTGCAAAATCAGCGGATGTTCTACGGCGACAAAGCGACACCAATGAGACAATCATATGACAGTTTTACGACAGTTGGCGGTAATCCGGTGTTTTTGATGTGTAATGGCGTGCTTTCCTAAACAATCAATCCAAGTCCATCACTTCAGGTCCTAGCGCACTTTCGCCACCATCTCTTTAATAAGGATATAAATAATTTCTCTGAGCATTCGCAATTCGCCCGCTTTACAATCATTAACAGCAAGGTTCTCAACTTCTTGATATAACGCTAGAGCATGATCTTCAATCGTCGATGTCAGCAAATCGAGTTGTTGTAAGCATTGCTTCTCTTTTAAACCTAACCCCTGACCAAACGTAATCACATCACTTTTCGTTAACTCCCCAAGGGTCAGTGCATCTCCCATGGGTTGTGACAACTCTTCATTAAAAAAGCGTCGTTCAGAGGCATAAATAGCGGTGCTCAACAAATCATAGAATGGCGTTAAAGTGATCGCATTATTGGTCATGAAAAAAGACAAGTTTTTTAAGTGCGCATCGGTATTGCCCACCAACGCATTAAATACCGCCCATTTAAATAATTCTAATCGGGTTTTCGCTTTTAGACGACAGAGTTGATTCAACTGGTTAAGCGAATCAACATTGCTACGGTTATATTTAAACGCCTTATCGAGTGCCAACATCTGACAACCATCGAGAATATGCAGCCGTGTTTGGTTTGGCCATACGTGCTCTCGATCAAACCGCTCAACCAGATAAACAGGCTCCGGCACATAAATTAAATCAACCGTCGGCACGTTAAACCCCATCCTTTTGGCCAGGCTCATCACAAACCACTCATTACGGGTGCTTTGCCAGTACTCATCAGGCTTTGGGTGATCGGGTTTTATAATATGGCTGGAAGGTGCTGCACCTGTGGGTTCATATAATAACCCCAGCTGATAGACGACTGGCAACTTGTGCTGCGCACCTGCCAGAGACATTCGTTTTTGTGAGCCTTTATTCAGTGATATTGAGGGCAGCTTTTTAATTCGGGCTGACAACGCAGCAAATGAAAACGCTTCAAATTTGCCTTTGGGGTTATGCTGGCCTTCGGCTAACAAGGTCAAAGCACCAGCAGATTCAGAACCGTAATAAGCCAACAAACCGAAAATATCATCTTTGCTTATTTTGGCATCAGCGGCCAATAGCTCTCTGGCTCCTTCCTCTGGCAACAAGTTATCAAAGAACCATTGCACATGGCGCTCACTGGCACCATCAAGGTATGTATCAATTTGACGAGGTAAGTGAGGTGAAATATCAAAACCATTGACGTTACTCAACCAATCCTCATCGTATGTAAACAGCCACAGGTTATTGGTTTCTTGCAAAACACCAACCACCAGGGTCTCAAAATAAACAACCAACCGCCTGCTTTGCATTGTCGTCACATTCATTCCCCTATTTTACCGTGTCAGAACCAATCAGCGCTTCGATTTTTGCTTTAAGCTCATCTTCATCCAACCCCGGTGGTACCTCGGCATAAAGCCGAATGCCCAGTTCATCCATGATTTTTAACACCCTGCCCGCCTCTACAGTCTCTTTACCATTTTCGAATTGACCAACAAACACATGACTATTATCGCTCATCATTCCAAGGTCATCCTGGCGCAGCTTCTGTGACTTACGAACCAATTTACTCAGTAAGCCAAGCTGGCTGGTCTTTTGAATCAATAACATAATCAACCAAATTCTAAACGTTCATTTATATTGATATCACAATAGCAGTAAAATTAGCAAAATATAAGCGTTTGATTATATTTAACCAGTTTGCTGGTGGATCGGGTTAGTTTATCAACGTATGTTTAGTTTAAAAAACCCAAAATAAACCTGGCAGATTTTATATTCAATACTAAGCTTAATTCGCTTACCTAAAAGCACCTTAATAACAACAAAACATTTAACAGGATTAAACAATACTAAAATTATTTATATTCATTACCACAATGGTGATCACCATGAGTAGCCACGCATCAGATAAACCAAAAGCTTATCTTCATCAGGACTTTTATAAACCGCCAATCGTTAAGACCGACAATCAAAATACCGTCGATTTTTTCAGGGTATGGTTACTCGACGAACCAGGAAAGAACATTATCAAGCGGTTTCTCGAAGAGAAAATCAGTTTTGATGAGCAAAAAGCGCTCAAGACCATCACCTTTATGGAAAAAGCCATTAACCGCATCGATCAGCAAGCTCAAAGGCTCTGCACCCAACAACAGGCGATTTTCGTCAATCAATATAATGAGAGACAGCCAGAGCATCAAAAAGCCAACTCATACCAGCAAATTCAGGTCGACAGAGAAGCCGTACTCAGCGCTGAGGCTGTGATTCAGTCCAAGCTTAATATCATGGCCGAAAATAGTGTGATTAAGCTCGGAAAAAGCATTGGCAGGCAATCTGTTGCGGACATCAACAGCTGGATTAGCAATTACCTCGAACAACCCGCCTTACCACCGATTGACCCTGAACAATACCTTAAAGAAGTCTCTGAAGATCTAAATTACATACATCAATAAGCCTAATTAAATATCATCCAAAAGTAGTAAACAATCCCTGAATACCTTAACTCTTTTATGTCGCCCCCAAGACGTACGGGTTTTAATTGACCATTCAACCTGTCAAACATCAATATATATTGAATATGTGACCGTAGGATGGGTAGAGGGGACCCGGCTGTCGTTACAGCGAAACCGATCGTTTATCGCCTAATTCCGATGGGTTTCGCCTTTGGCTCTACCCATCCTACTTATATCGGTATTTATTGGCGTCATTTGATGCAATATTGAATCATATATGCCTAGTTTGAACCCGTAAGCCCTATATATCGCACCTTGATAGCTATACCCCATTGGAGTATATTTTATAAAATCACCAAGAGTTTCCGCATTGAAAATAGTTAAAACCAACAGGTAAAAAAGACCATGAGTGACATTCTTGATACGGCGCATGAAACCGCCACAGATTTATATGAAAAGGGTCATATCGACCAGATGACCTTAAGACAATTCGATGCCATTTGTTTAACACCAGTGCTGGAGTTTGACGCTCAGGCCATTAAAACATTAAGAGAAACCTTTGGCTTAAGTCAGGGTGTGTTTGCGTTATACCTCAATGTCAGCAAGAAACTGGTGCAGAAGTGGGAATGTGGTGCCAGTATACCCAAAGGTGCCGCAGCGAAATTATTGGCGCTGGCGAATAAAAATGGTTTGCAAGCGATTACGTAACGATTCATATCGGCCGACACCGTAGGGTGGGCAGGCTTTTTTGCCCACGCGTAACGCACCAGCCAACATCCAACCCCGAATAAAACTCATAAAAAAACCCCGCTAAACGATGTTTAACGGGGTTTTTAATGCTTTACAACAATGGTATCAAGTAAATTACTTAAGCTTGCTACGCACTGTCTGTAGAACTTTAAGCTGAGCAATCGCTTTGGCCAATTCAGAAGCGGCTTCGGCATAATCGAAGTCAGCACCCGGGTTAGCGATGTGCTCTTCTGCCTTGCGCTTGGCTTCTTCAGCAGCGCCGATATCCAAATCTTCAGCTCGAACCGCCGTGTCAGCCAAAACTGATACGTGGTGCGGTTGAATCTCAAGAATACCACCGGCGACGTAGATAACTACTTCTTCACCGTGCTGCTTGACGATACGAACCATGCCTGGCTTTAACGCCGTTAACAGTGGCGCGTGACCAGCGTTAATACCCAAGTCACCTTCGCTACCGCTAACCTGGATAGATTCAACGCGACCAGAGAAAATTGACTCTTCTGCGCTTACTACATCCAATTGAGTTGTCATAGTCATATCCGACTCCTATCTCACAGGTTAAAAGTTACATGTTTTTGGCTTTTTCGATAGCTTCTTCGACGCCACCAATCATGTAGAAAGCCTGCTCTGGTAAGTCATCATACTCACCTTCCAGAATGCCTTTAAAGCTGCTGATAGTGTCTTTCAAAGACACGTATTTGCCTGGCGAACCAGTAAATACTTCTGCAACAAAGAATGGCTGTGAAAGGAAACGCTGAATCTTACGAGCACGTGATACAGTTTGCTTATCTTCTTCAGATAATTCATCCATACCCAGAATCGCAATGATGTCTTTCAGTTCTTTATAACGCTGTAGTACAGACTGTACGCCACGCGCAGTATCATAGTGCTCTTGACCAATAACCAATGGATCTAGCTGACGTGAAGTCGAATCCAATGGGTCAATCGCCGGGTAAATACCCAATGAAGCGATTTGACGAGACAGTACAACCGTAGCATCCAAGTGAGAGAACGTAGTCGCCGGAGATGGATCCGTCAAATCATCCGCAGGTACGTATACCGCTTGGATTGAAGTGATTGAACCCGTCTTAGTTGAGGTAATACGTTCTTGCAGTACACCCATTTCTTCAGCCAATGTAGGCTGATAACCTACCGCTGATGGCATACGACCCAACAATGCTGATACTTCAGTTCCCGCAAGTGTATAACGGTAGATGTTATCAACAAAGAACAATACGTCACGACCTTCGTCACGGAATTTCTCAGCCATCGTCAGACCAGTCAATGCAACGCGCAAACGGTTGCCCGGAGGCTCGTTCATCTGACCGTATACCAAAGATACTTTATCCAGTACGTTTGAATCGTTCATTTCGTGGTAGAAATCGTTACCTTCACGAGTACGCTCACCTACACCTGCAAATACAGAGTAACCTGAGTGCTCAATCGCGATGTTACGAATCAGTTCCATCATGTTTACAGTTTTACCAACACCGGCACCACCGAACAGACCAACTTTACCACCTTTAGCGAACGGACATACCAAGTCGATAACCTTGATGCCTGTTTCTAGCAAATCATTTGAAGATGCTTGATCTTCATATGAAGGGGCTTCACGGTGAATAGACATACGCTCTTCTTCACCAATCTCGCCCGCTTCATCAATTGGCTCACCCAATACGTTCATGATACGACCTAGTGTCGCTGTTCCTACCGGAACCATGATTGGGCTACCTGTGTTTTCTACTGCTAGACCACGGGCTAAACCATCTGTAGTACCAAGAGCGATAGTTCGTACAACGCCGCCACCAAGCTGCTGCTGTACTTCTAATGTCAGACCTTGAAGACCACCTTCAGTTACCTTAAGTGCTTCATATACCTGAGGCACAGAATCTTGTGGAAATTCAACATCCACAACCGCGCCAATTATTTGGACGACCTTACCTTGACTCATGAGTTTCCCTCATTTAAAAATTTATTACGCTTTACCTGAGGCTCGCCTTGACGAACCATCGTCTTAGAACATGCTAAGCCTGCTAAACCTTTAAGGTTAAACAGCTTCAGCACCCGCACAGATCTCACTGAGTTCTTGCGTGATTGCTCCCTGACGGGCCTTGTTGTAGACGAGTTGCAATTCATCAATTAGGTCACCAGCATTGTCGGTTGCAGATTTCATCGCAACCATTCGCGCGGCTTGTTCGCTCGCGGAGTTTTCAACAACACCTTGGTAAACCTGAGATTCAATGTAACGAACCAATAGAGTGTCCAAAAGTGCTTTGGCATCTGGTTCGTAAATGTAATCCCAACGATGATTTACTTCGTCTTCTTCTGACTTAGGCAAAGGCAATAACTGATCAACAGTAGGTTCCTGTTTCATCGTATTGATAAATCGGTTATATACGACGTATACCCGATCCAATTTACCTGCATCGTATTTGTCGAGCATTACCCGAACTGGTCCGACAACATCTTGAACAGAAGCTTTTTCACTTGCCCCTGCTTGTGCGGCCAATACGCTGCCACCATAACGGCTGAAGAAACCACAGGCTTTATTACCCATAGCAACGAAATCAACGTCAACGTCTTTACTCTTCCAATCAGTTACTTCTGCGGTAATCTTTCTGAACTCATTTGAGTTCAAACCACCACAAAGGCCACGATCAGATGAAATGACGATATAACCGACTCGCTTAATTTCGCGCTCTTCCAGATATGGATGACGATATTCTAGACTACCCATTGCGATATGGCTGATAACCGCACGCATATTGGTGGCGTAAGGTCTGGTAGCGGCCATGCGTTCCTGCGCTCTGCGCATTTTGCTGGCGGCAACCATTTCCATAGCACCGGTGATCTTCTGAGTATTCTTGATACTCCCGATCTGGGTTTTTATCTCTTTTCCGACGGCCATGATTATTCCTCCGAATATTTCAACGACTCAGGTGGCCAAAGCCACCTGAACTTGCCCCCAACCTTTAGAAGGTTTGGGTTGCTTTAAACTTATCGATAGCCTCTTTCAGAGAGTTTTCGATATCGCCGTTGTAATTACCAGAATCATTAATGTTCTTCATCAGTTCAGAATATTCACTGTTCATATATGATTGCAGTGCCGATTCAAAATCACCAACCTTGTTCAGGTCAACGTCTTTCAAAAAGCCTTTTTCTGCTGTGAACAATGACAATGCCGTTTCTGCAACATTCATTGGTGCATACTGCATCTGCTTCATTAACTCGGTAACACGCTCACCATGCTCTAACTGGGCACGAGTGGCTTCATCCAAATCAGATGCGAACTGCGAGAACGCCGCCAATTCAGTGTACTGAGCCAAAGCAAGACGAATACCGCCACCAAGCTTCTTAACGATTTTGGTCTGTGCAGCACCACCAACACGTGATACCGAGATACCAGCGTTAACAGCAGGACGAATACCCGCGTTAAACAAGTCAGTTTCTAAGAAGATCTGACCATCGGTAATCGAGATTACGTTAGTTGGTACGAATGCTGATACGTCACCCGCTTGGGTTTCGATGATTGGCAACGCGGTCAATGAACCGGTTTTGCCTTTCACTTCGCCGTTGGTATAACGTTCAACGTACGCGCTGTTTACACGGGCGGCACGTTCAAGCAAACGGGAGTGAAGATAGAAAACATCACCTGGGTACGCTTCACGTCCTGGCGGACGACGTAACAACAGTGAAATTTGACGATAGGCAACAGCCTGCTTAGACAAGTCATCATAGACGATCAAAGCATCTTCACCACGGTCACGGAAGTATTCACCCATAGTACAACCAGCGTAAGCTGATAAGAACTGTAGTGCAGCAGACTCAGACGCACCAGCGGCAACAACCACGGTGTTGGCCATAGCGCCATGCTCTTCCAGTTTACGTACAACATTTGAGATAGTTGACGCTTTCTGACCGATTGCTACGTATACACAAGGTACACCAGAATCTTTTTGGTTGATGATAGCATCGATTGCCAACGCTGTTTTACCAGTCTGACGGTCACCGATGATCAACTCACGCTGGCCACGACCGATTGGGATCATGGCATCAACAGATTTGTAACCTGTCTGCATTGGTTGGTCAACTGATTGACGTTCGATAACACCAGGTGCTACTTTTTCAACTGGCTGGAAGCCGTCGTTTTCAACAGGACCTTTACCATCGATTGGCTCACCAAGTGTGTTTACAACACGACCCAACAGGCCACGGCCTACAGGTACTTCAAGGATACGACCAGTACTTTGTACTTTAGTG
Organism: Phenylobacterium sp.; assembly: GCA_047617105.1. GTDB lineage: Bacteria > Pseudomonadota > Gammaproteobacteria > Enterobacterales > Alteromonadaceae > JABSOG01. The sequence continues at coordinate 11,033 of JBLGCB010000040.1, forward strand.
CCTTCTTGCAAATCTGCATAAGGCCCCATCACTACTGCACCAACGGAGTCACGCTCCAAGTTAAGTGCGATAGCGAAACGATTACCAGGAAGCTCAATCATCTCACCCTGCATACATTCTGCAAGGCCGTGAATACGGATAATACCGTCAGTAACAGATACGATAGTACCTTCGTTACGAGCTTCACTGACCACTTCAAACTGCTCAATTCGTTTTTTGATCAGTTCGGAAATTTCAGTGGAATTTAGTTGCATGCTCTAATCCCCAATTACGATTGTAGTGTGTCTGATAGACGATTTAGTTTGCCACGGATAGTACCATCAATGATGATATCTCCGGCTTTAATCACTAAACCACCTACCAAAGATGTGTCGACACCACAATTTAGCTTAATTTTGCGCTCTAGACGTTTCTCTAAAGCAGCGCTTAAATTGTCTTGTTGCTCGGCGTCTAATTCGACGGCTGAGGTAACATCTACTGTAATTTCTTTGCGATGTTCTGCATACATTTCAGTAAATAAGTCAACCACAGCGGGCAACACGGTCAGACGTTGATTCTCGGCCATAATCTTTACCAGATTATGTCCTTTGTCGTTTAGCTGTTCGCCACAAACCTGAATAAACACCTCAGCCATACTGTCCGGCGAAGCCGAACCGCTGAGGAAACCTTTCATATCCTGATTTTTTACTACTTCAGCAGCAAAAATCAGCATTTCAAGCCAGTTATCCAGGCTATTGTCTACAACAGCAATTTCAAACGCTGCTTTAGCGTAAGGACGAGCAACAGTGATCATATCAGACATGCTCAGCCCCTATCTAAAGTTCAGTAACCAATTTGTCTAAGATATCGCTATGTGTAGCGGCATCTATCTGACGTTCAAGAATTCTCTCAGCACCGATAACGGCTAAGGCAGATACTTGCTTACGCAAGTCTTCTTTAGCACGGTTACGCTCTGATTCAATTTCTGTATGCCCTTGGGCAATAATTTTTTCGCGTTCTTCGTGACCACGGCTAGTCTCTTCGTCGACTAACTGGGTAGCACGTTTCTTCGCCTGGTCAATGATTTCAGCTGCTTGCACTTTCGCTTCTTTAAGCTTAGCAGTGGCTTTATCACGGGCCAGTTGAAGGTCTTTTTCTGCCTGGTCAGAGGCAGCAAGACCGTCTTCTATTTTTTTCTGACGTTCTTCGATGGCTGCCAAAATTGGTGGCCATACTTTTTTCATACAGAACATCACAAAAACGATAAATGCGATTGATTGACCAATCAGAGTAGCGTTAATATCCACGGCTGCCCCTCCTATTTTGTTGGTTAAGTCCAGTCAAACGGTTCAATTTATACTTTGGTGAACAGAATGAACAGACCGATACCAACACCAATCATCGCGATTGCATCGATAAGACCGGCAACGATGAACATTTTAACCTGTAGTTGTGGGGCTAGTTCAGGCTGACGTGCTGCAGACTCAAGGAACTTACCACCCAACAAACCAAATCCAATTGCTGTTCCTAATGCACCAAGACCAATAATCAGTGCTACAGCAATATACGTTAATTCAACCATTTCTATCTCCGAGTTTTTTAAAGTTAAAGTTTAAATTTAAAGTGTGTGTAAAGGTAAATCTTCAAAAAGTCAGCGCCAAACTCATTGGCTTAGCACTGACCCAATAAAACTATTAGTGATCTTCGTGTGCCAGACTCAAATAAACAATCGTCAGCATCATAAAGATAAAGGCTTGTAATGGAATAACCAATAAGTGAAAAGTAGCCCAGAGGAAGTGCACAGGCAACTGGAATAAACCCATCATCGCGATAAGGATAAAGATCAACTCACCAGCGTAAAGGTTACCAAACAAACGTAGTGCTAATGACAGAGGACGTGCCAACAAGGTGACCGACTCCAGCAGGAAGTTAACCGGAATAAAAGCAGGATGGTTAAAAGGCTGCATCGTCAGTTCTTTAACAAAACCTTTAACGCCCTTTATTTTGATCGAATAGTAAATAATTAACACGAACACACCCAAGGCTAATGAAAAGGTCATATTCAAATCGGTGGTGGGCACGGGTTTCATGTAAACATGTGAAGGATCAATACCCATGGTCGCAGCAATCATTTCAGCAATTTTACCAATCCAATCAACCGGAACCCAATCCATTGAGTTCATCAGCAATATCCACATGAAAATGGTTAATGCCAATGGACCAATCAAATCGTTTTTACCATGAAACGTTTCTTTAACGCTATTTTGGACAAATTCGACAATCATTTCGACGGCACATTGTAATTTGCCTGGCACGCCGACGGTGGATTTTTTAGCCACATGACGGAATACGCTCAACCACACCACACCTAATAAAATAGACCATATAAGTGTATCTACATTTAAAGTCATAAAAGACCCTTCACCAATACTGACTTGCCAGTTGGTCAAGTGATGCTTGATATAAGCACCTTGTGTTAATTCTCCACCTGAAGACATTTTATTATCCCAATTTAAAGTTGATTAAAGTATAACGGTGCAAACCAATGTGTAAATGAAGTGATAATAAATGTCACCATCAAGGGTTCAGGTATCACATCCATAAATTTGAAGGCGATGATAAATAACACAAAGGTCGTCAATAATTTAAGTGACTGGCCGCGATAAAACGAAGCGGTCACCATTTTCACCGATGTTGCGCCCATAAAACGAAACGCATACAAGGCAAAAACCAGACTCGGGACCACCGCTACAGTGCCGCCCATCAGGGCCGACAGTGCCGGTGCGATACCCCAGCCAAAAAATATAATCAAGCTAGTAAGTACGGCGATGAATGCCTGTAATCTGACTAATCTTAGTGCTGCAGTACGATGCGGCTTAGTCAATCTATTTACCACTATTCACTAACCTTTAAACCGCGCTGAAATTTGCGCTTCAATGAATGTCTTATTACAAATTTTGTTACAGTTGGTAACATGCGTAAAAAACTGCGCGGAATTATAACTTTTATGAGCTAAAATGCAAGTAAAGCGGGCTTTATACGGCGCTTATTTGCAAATAAACGCCGCTTATTTTAAATATTGAGGCATAAGTGCCAATTAGCCAGGTTTTCAGACCGTTTTCAGGCTCGCTTGGTATCAGTTTTATGCATTTATCAGGGCAATAATATCATCTAACTCGCTGAGTGATTTATAAGCAATGGTCAATTTACCTTTGCCTTTTTGATTGTGCTTAATATTCACCGGTGCTTTTAAATTTTTGGTTAAGCGTTTTTCAAGCTGTTCAATATCGGGCGTTTTTTCGACCACTTTGGGTTCTTTAACCGGCTCACCCGACTTTTTCACCAAAGCTTCTGTTTCTCTAACCGTTAATCCTTTATCCGCAACCTGACGGGCCAATTCGGATTGTTGCTCAAGCGCCAGTGGCAACAAGGCTCTAGCGTGCCCCATTTCGATATCACCGCGTTCAAGCAGGGTTTTCACTTCTTCATCGAGGCTATTAAGACGCAACAGGTTTGACACGGCAGTGCGAGATTTACCCACCGCATCTGCCACAGCTTGATGAGTGAGTTTAAATTCAGTCAGTAGACGCTGCAATGCGATGGCTTCTTCCATAGCGTTGAGGTCTTCACGCTGAATATTTTCAATCAGCGCAATGGCCACCGCCGATTCATCTGGCACATCTTTAATCAGACAAGGAATTTCGCTCAAATCAGCCAGTTTGGCTGCTCGCCAACGACGTTCACCAGCGATAATTTCGTATTGCTCATCATTGGCACCGTCTTTGGTGATGATCTGACGCACCACAATGGGTTGTAAAATGCCCTGAGCTTTAATCGAGTTAGACAATTCTTCGAGCGCCACTTCTGACATATCTTTACGTGGCTGGTATTTGCCCGCGACCAATTGATTGATGGCAATGACTCTTAGGCCATTATCAGGCGCCGCAACTGTTATGGGCTGGCTAGCCACTTCAACGGATTCAGGGGCTTTCTTAGGCGTTAACAGTGCGTCAAGACCACGTCCTAAACCCCGTTTTTTTGCAGTCATGTTGTCTTAGATCCTAAAAAATTTTTTTAAATAGCAGGGTTTGTAGGCAACCCGGAGGTTACGCGTGGGCACAAAAAGCGTGACCACCCTACGTTAATGGCTTATGCAGCGTTTTCGCCGGAGGTCTTTTTCTTACTCTCAGCTCTGCGGATAATTTCTCCGGCTAGGGCGAGATACGCTTTGGCACCTGTAGATGATTTATCGTAATACATTGCAGGTGTGCCAAAACTTGGTGCTTCTGCCAATCGGACGTTTCTGGGGATCACCGTACGGTAAACTTTTTCGCCGAAATGGTTTTTTAATTGTTCAGAGACGTCATTGGCCAAACGATTGCGCGGATCATACATGGTCCGCAAGATGCCTTCAATGGACAAATCAGGGTTAAGCACCGAGGCCAGTTGCTGAATGGTTTCCATTAATGAGGTTAAACCCTCAAGGGCATAATACTCGCACTGCATGGGCACTAGAATAGAATCTGCGGCAGACATCGCGTTGACGGTCAACATATTCAATGAAGGGGGACAATCGATAAAAATAAAGTCGTAGTGATCTTTTACGTCTTTAAGCGCATTACGCAGCTTTAACTCACGCCCATACATTTCCATCATTTTCACTTCGGCAGCGGTGACATCGGCATTACCCGCCAATAAATGATAACCACCAGAAGTTTCTTTGATCACCACTTGTTCAAAAGGGATGTTTTCAACCAATAAATCATAACAGGTCAGTATTTCAGCATATTTATCAACACCGCTACCCATGGTAGCATTACCTTGCGGGTCGAGATCAATTAACAGAATTTTGCGTTTGGTGGCAGCCATAGAGGCAGCCAGATTAACTGACGTGGTGGTTTTACCAACCCCACCTTTTTGGTTTGCGACTGCAATGATTTTACCCACGGGAACCTCTGCTTAAAAACTGCTATTTATTTACTGGCTTAGCACTTTGCCAATACCACCAAATGACGTTCACCGTCTAATTGCGGCACCGTTAATGGATGGATAGCGGACACTGTAACAGAATCGTCAAGCGCTGCAATTTCTTCTTCAGGATAAAGCCCTTTTAGCGCAAAAAAGTGTCGTTCAGAGCCTATTAAATGTGAACAACAAGATATCATGTCTTTTAACGACGCAAATGCACGACTGATAACGCCATCGAGTTCAACCGGAGGTTGGAAATCTTCGACTCGGCTTTGAATCAAGGTAATATTGCTTAAACCCAGTTCGGTTTTCACTTGGGTTAAAAAACGCATTCGTTTGCCCAAGCTATCGAGTAAATAAAAATGTTTATCAGGATTACTGATGGCCAGTGGAATACCCGGCAGACCAGGTCCGGTGCCAACATCAATAAATTGACTGCCAGACAGGTGAGGAGAGACCACCAAAGAGTCAACAATATGTTTGACCAGCATTTGCTGTGGGTCTCTCACCGAGGTTAAATTGTAGGCTTTATTCCATTTGTTGAGCAGTTCAACATAAGTCACTAATTGGCTTTGTTGCGCTGGGGGAATGGTTAAATCGGTTTGTTGGAGCAGGGTTTTTAATTTGCTGTTTAACACGATGTTTTTTCTCGTTGGGTTGGTGCGAAAAATTATTAAAAAATCCATTTTAACCGTAGGATGGGTAGACCGGGCTGTCGTCACAGCCTAAGGCGAAACCCATCAGCACCAATGATGGGTTTCGCTACGCTCTACACCATCCTACGGCGATTAAATAGACAGTCTAGCATGGTGCGCATTTTACGCAGTTGCTGCCTCTTTGGCTTTTTCTTTTCTTAGCAGCCCTTGTTTTTTCAGGCTAACCAACAACAATGAAATCGCCGCTGGTGTCACGCCAGAAATACGCGACGCTTTACCAATGGTTTCAGGCTGGGCATCGTTAAGCTTAGCCCTAACTTCATTGGACAAGCTTTTCACCCCGGCATAATCAAAGTTCGCTGGCAACTGAGTATTTTCATTGCGTTGTTGCTTCTCAATTTCATCCAGCTGACGATCGATATAACCGGCATATTTAATTTGGATTTCAACTTGTTCAGCCGCTTTTTTGTCACTCAATCCTGGTCCTATACCGTCAATTTTCATTAACTGTTCATAAGTGACTTCAGGTCGGCGAATCAATTCTTCGAGATTGGCTTCGCGTTTAATGGGTGATTTAAGTAAGGTATTGACGTTTTCTACCTGAGCGTGATCTTTGTGGATCCAAGCTTGCGTCAGTCGTTGACGTTCAATGCTGATGGCTTCCATTTTTTCACTAAATGCCTGCCAACGAACATCGTCAACCAAACCTAACTCACGACCTTTTTCAGTTAAACGCGCATCGGCGTTGTCTTCACGTAATAACAAACGATATTCCGCTCGGCTGGTAAACATGCGATAAGGTTCTTTGGTACCTAGGGTTGATAAGTCATCAATCAATACGCCCATATAGGCTTGGTCTCGACGTGGTGCCCAACTGTCTTTGCCTTGAACTTGCAAAGAAGCATTCATACCTGCGATAAGTCCTTGTGCGCCAGCTTCTTCGTAACCAGTGGTGCCATTGATTTGGCCAGCAAAAAACAGACCTTCAATATGTTTGGTTTCTAATGATTGTTTTAAATCTCGTGGGTCAAAGAAGTCATATTCAATGGCATAACCCGGTCTGGTAATTTGCGCATTTTCAAAACCTTTCATCGAACGAACCAACTCAACCTGAACATCAAAAGGCAAACTGGTAGAGATACCATTGGGATAAATTTCGTGGGTGGTTAAACCTTCAGGTTCGACAAAGATCTGATGTTGATCTTTATCAGCAAACCGGGTGATCTTATCTTCAATTGATGGGCAATAACGAGGCCCGATCCCTTCGATCACACCGGTATACATTGGTGAACGATCCATACCTGCACGAATGATCTCATGGGTTTTGGCATTGGTATAAGTGATATAACATGGAATTTGTTGCGGATGATCCGATTGTTTGCCAAGGAATGACATCACTGGCGTAGGAGTATCACCAGGTTGCACCTGAATTGCCGAAAAATCGATAGTTCTGGCATCAAGACGTGGCGGTGTGCCAGTTTTCAAACGATCGACTCGAAAAGGTAATGCTCGTAAGCGATTGGCCAAAGCAATTGATGGTGGATCACCAGCACGACCACCACTAAAGTTCTCAAGACCAATATGAATAAGACCACCAAGAAAAGTACCAACGGTTAAGACCACTGATTTGGCGTGAAATTTAACCCCCATCTGGGTCACAATGCCACAAACACGGTTGTTTTCAACAATTAAGTCATCACAGGTTTGTTGAAATATTTCTAAATTAGGTTGGTTTTCTAACACGGTTCTAATGGCTGCTTTGTACAGCAAGCGATCGGTTTGTGCTCGGGTTGCTCGAACCGCAGGGCCTTTTGAAGAATTCAATGTTCTGAACTGAATACCGGCTTTGTCGGTGGCTTTGGCCATAATACCACCAAGGGCATCAATTTCTTTCACCAAATGACCTTTGCCAATACCGCCGATGGCAGGATTACAAGACATCTGGCCCAAAGTATCGATGTTTTGAGTCACTAACAAAGTTTTACTGCCCATGCGAGCTGCTGCTAACGCGGCTTCGGTTCCGGCGTGACCGCCACCGATCACAATGACGTCAAAATGTTGGTGATAAAACATTGGCACCTCTAGGTTAAAAAATAATGGAAAAATAGATCGTCAATCAGATGATCTTGAAATTGGAGGCGTATTCTACCTGTAAATGATCAGAAGTAAAACGATTAATTTTTGCTCACTGGGTTGTTTTTATCCGCTTCTGATCAAATGATCAGGTTAGGCGTGATCAAGCAAAACATGGGGTGCTTAATATATATAAGATCTTTAAAGAGATCTTTATTATTATTACTATTAAGGAAGAAGGATCTTGTGGGTAACCCATTTTTCAGCTGTTAAATCAGTGTGTTACCGCACGATCAAAGCTGTTAGTAATGCTTGATCAAGGTGCTTATAAGCTCTGATCAAAAGGTCTAGTTATCCACAGGGAGAATTGAAGCTCTTTTTGTACAGTTGATAACAATAGGTTATTCACAGTAAAAAAGCCTTTTTATACATTTAGGGTTAATATGTCGCTCAATTTGTGGATAACTAAATTAGAGTCTGGGATAAAGATCGTAAGTGCCTGATCATTAGATGATCGTTTGATCACATAACGATCCATTAGATCGCGATCGCAATTTTTTTGATTTATTTTCACTTTTTGTTATTTTCCTTTTAGATCTGATCAATTGATCAATGAATCAAGCCAATCAGGCAGCCAATTAAGTGCATATTCTTCGGGTAAGTCTTCATCAAGGGCATTTATTTGCAAAAAAGAACCCCTTTGCTGGGCACCTAAAGACAATAAAAGTTGGTTAATATCCACTGCTGCTTGGCAATAAGTGTCGTAACTGGTATCACCAAGGCCGATGATCCCGTATTTAATCGCCGATAATAAAGGTTTATTGGTCTTTAGCGCGCTGATAAAAGCTTGGATATTGTCTGGTAATTCACCTGCTGCGTGGGTAGAAGTACAGATAAGCCAACACACATCTTGCTGTGGGATGACATTAATGTCGGGTTTTTCATGATTTGTTGCGTGATGACCAAGAGATTCAAGTGCGATGGACAGCTCATCTGCGACGTATTCAGCAGCACCCATTTGGCTGCCTATTATAAGGTGTATGTTCATTATGTGATTTTATCAGTGGTTGATTTGGCCATTATTGCCTGTTTTACTGGTAAATAGTAGGATGGCGTAGAGCGAAGCGAAACCCATCATTTGCGCATGGTAGCAGCATAATATCACTGTTTACAGCCCAATTCTGATGGGTTTCGCCTTTGGCTCTACCGCATCCTACGCAGGATTGTCGTTTTCACACCGCCTAGCGCAGTGTGAACACCGACAACCAGACTCTTGCTTTTGTCCATAAAGTTTGTTCTATTATAACCATCACAATAGAACCATTCAGGGTCAGGTTTGTTATGTCAGTTCGCAAAGTACAGTTTCATTTTCAAGATCAATATACGATAGATGAAATCAAAAAAACCATAGAAAATGAAACTTATTATTTGGTGCCAGGGGCAGATAACGGTTCTAAACATTATTATCAACAAAAACATCGCTATGATGAGCTAGATAAAGTCAGCCAAGCAATGTTTTCACGCCACCAAGTGCTGCGCGATACTGAGTTTAACCATAATCTCAATGGCCATCTGAAAAATATTTTAGCCAGCGATTTGTGTGAAATGTTTATCCGTCAGGCTAAAGAAGATACTGCTGCATTAACTCACCCTAATGTGATCAATAGTTTGTTGCCGATGATTTTAAATAAAGAAGTCGATAGTCAGCTGTGTTCTTATTTTGGCAGTGAATATAGCTTACTTTGTTATAATTTCTGTGAATCTGATCCCAATGAAGTGGTGCCGCCCTATTCGAACAGTTGGCATTGTGACGGTGGTCCGCAAAAAATGTTGAAAATTCTGCTCTATCTGAATGGTTATGAAGAGCATCAGGGCAACACCAAGTTTATGGATCAAGCGTCTTCCAATAAACTGAAAAAAGCCGGATTTATCTTTGGTGATATTAAAAAACGGGCGCTCGATATTGGGCCTTTGTGTCGTGAGCAGGGCATTGAACCACAAGTGACGATGTATGAGGATGTCGCGGCCGGTGATGGTTTGCTGTTTAATCCGACGCTGTTGGGCCATATTCGTAAAAAACCTGGGTTGGCCAGTCGCCATATGTTGCAGTTGGTTTTTATTCAATCACCTTATCACTGGCAATTTACCAAAGACAATGTGTTACCTATCCCTAAAGGTGTGTTAATCGGGTTTGAGGACGTTGCAGATAAATTATTAAAGTTTGTTGATCAACAAAAACGCAACAACGCCCAGGCCATCGCCGTGCCAGCATCAGGCAATATCAATAGTGCAGCACAATTGAAAATGTTATTGCGTAATATGTACGGTGATGATCACTTTGCCGATACCATGTTTGACCGATTGATTGCACTGGATCCGCGACTTGAGCAGCTCAACACCGTCGATTCTGTAATTGAAACCTTAAAAATGTCGTTTAAAAATAGCATTAACTGGGAAGGTGAACTGGGCACAGAAAATATTGGTAATTTGGCCCAGTTGGCCAATTTTGAAAAAGAGCTGCAACAGAGTTCTAACTGCACCCTGACTGACGATAAACCCGTTGCCGAGGCGGTATGCTGGCCTAATCCCACTGACCCTGATCATCCGTCATCGAAATACCAGATGCTGCCCTACATTAACAAACAGCCGATTATAGATGCCAAGACGATTGTCGGCTCAGCTGGCGGTTGTTTTGCCGCTCAAATCGCACAAACTCTTCAGCAAATGGATTTTAGTTATTTGGTGAGTGAAATAAATTATGCGCCAGATTCGGGCGTTGTGGTTGATGGTTACACGGCTGGCGACAAATATGGGCTTTTTTGTGCTAATTACGGTATTTTGTCTAATAGTGCCAGTTTCAGACAACTGGCCGAAAGAGCCTTTCGGGTCAAAGCGACCGAGAAACTTTTATTTGGTGATAACGATGGTTTTTGGCGTGATCCTTACCGCCAAGATGTGAAATTTACTGGTGAAAAGGTCTATCTTGCTGAATATGAGCGTCATCTTGATGCGACCCGTTACGCGTTGGAACAGACTGAGGTGTTTGTTATTACCATAGCAGACAATGAATGTTGGGCGTTTAGAGATGGCAGTGTGATGTCAGGTCAGCCGAGCACCAATAGCTATCCGTTGGTGAAACACAAAACGCTAACGGTGAGCGAAAATATCGATAACATTCAAACGTTTTTTGACATTGTTAAGCAGCATAACCCGGCGTTTAAACTGGTTATCAGTATTTCGCCAATCCCAACCAAGCAGACTGGCCATGCTAAAGAGCAGCATATTATCAACGCCAATAGCCATGCCAAAGCGGTGCTTAAAGTGGCGGTGGAGCAGTTGGTGCAAAATAATCTGGATATGTATTATCTGCCCAGTTATGAATTGGTCAGCGAATGTATTAAACAGCCTTACAGCGATGATGAACGCCATTTAAGTAATGAAACAATACAACAGATGTTTAAATTATTCAGCGAAATATTTATTAAGGCGTAGGGTGCGCAATGCGCACCATGGACCTCCAATCATCGTCAGGTCCAATATTGTTTAAAGCAGAGTTTTATTAAATTCTCATTACTTACCGATGCAAAAGGAGCTAAAGATCTTTCCTAGCAGATCATCGGAGGTGAATTCTCCGGTGATCTCATTCAACTCTAGTTGGGTTTGACGCAAATCTTCTGCTAAAAGCTCACCAGCGGCATTTAATTCTAATTGCTCTTGTCCTTGCATCAAATGGCTTAACGCTTCATTCAGCGCGTTAATATGACGTCTGCGGGCCATAAAACCCCCTTCGGTTGAACCCTGATAACCCATAGACGTTTTTAGATGAGTTCTAAGTAAGTCAACACCTTCGCCAGATTTGGCGGCCAGTGATAATACTGAATGGTCATTATCCTTACTCTGGCCAATCGCTTCGCCAGATAAATCTGCTTTATTGCGGATCACCGTTAGATTGGCATTTTCAGGCAATTTATCGATAAATTCCGGCCAAATTTCATGGGGTTCGTTGTGGGTTGTGGTGGTGGCATCGACCATAAACAAGATGATATCTGCCTGTTCAATCTCAGTCCAAGCCCGTTCGATGCCAATTTTTTCTACGGTATCGGCATTGTCTCTAAGGCCAGCAGTATCAATAATATGCAGTGGCATTCCGTCGATATGAATGTGTTCGCGCAGGACATCTCGGGTGGTGCCAGCAATATCGGTGACAATCGCGGCATCTTTACCCGCTAGGGCATTGAGTAAGCTTGATTTTCCAGCGTTTGGCCGACCGGCAATCACCACTCGCATACCTTCGCGAATAATTGAACCTTGCTTGGCTTCGTTAAGAACGTCGCCTAACGTGTCGATAATGCCCTGTAAATCACCGGTAACCTTACCATCTGATAAAAAATCGATTTCTTCTTCAGGAAAATCAATCGCCGCTTCAACATACATACGTAAATGGATGACATCTTCGACTAACTGGTTGACTTTTGCAGAGAACTGGCCTTGAAGTGAATGCATTGCCGAACGTGCTGCTTGCTCTGAGGTGCTGTCAATAAGGTCGGCAATGGCTTCGGCTTGGGTTAAATCGATTTTATCGTTTAAAAATGCCCGTTCGCTAAATTCGCCTGGGTTGGCCATACGAATGCCGGGTATGGTTAAGATTTGTTTGATCAGCATATCGAGAATAACAGGTCCGCCATGTCCTTGTAGTTCAAGAACATCTTCGCCGGTAAATGAGTGGGGGCCGACAAAAAACAATGCAATGCCCTGGTCAATCACCGATTGTTGGTTGTCAACAAAGGGGCAAAATAAAGCCTGACGGGCAGGGGGCACTTTGCCGATGATTTGGCTGGCGACTGTTTTCGCTAGGTTGCCGGAAACTCGGATAATACCAACCCCACCCCGACCCGGAGCGGTGGCTTGCGCGACAATGGTGTCTGTGTACATAACAAATAATCGAATAATGGTGATTTAATGGTGTGCAGGGTAGCATATTCGAGGTCGGTCGTGAATCATGGAATATGCTCGAAAAAGGCATGTTTATGACTGTGAGGTCACGCGTGGGCACAAAAAGCGTGACCACCCTACGTCATTTCATCACTGGTTTGGAGTTTTGATACAGGTTGGCGCATGGCGCACCCTACGTCTACAGTTCATCCTTATCAGGCACCGGATCATAACCGCCCTCACAAAACGGATGGCAGCGGCCTATTCGTCGTATACTCAGCCAACTGCCTTTGATGGCACCATGAGTGGTGACGGCTTCAATAGCATAACTCGAACAAGTAGGGATAAAACGACAACGAGGGCCTGTCAATGGACTGATGACCAGCTGATAAAAACGAACGAAGGCGATTAACAGCCTTTGCAACGGCGAGTGAGTTTTTGCCATAATTTTTGCAGTTGAACAGTGAGTTCTTCGTTGCTTAACTTATCGGTGCCATTTTTGGCCATGACAATAACATCAATGGCGGGCAAGTCGTGTTGACCCAAACGAAAGCTTTCGCGGGTTAGACGTTTGATACGATTACGAGCATGGGCGTGTTTGACCCGTTTTTTCGCGATAGTTAAACCTAATCGTGGTTTACCGAGATCATTGGGTTTGGCTAAAAAAGTGAATGCAGAAGAAGAGGCTACGACGGGGTTTTTAAAAACAGGGTTAAAATCTGAAGGAGTCAATAATCTTGACTCCCTCAAAAACGTTAATTCAGTCATCTGATAACAAATATCTGAATTAAGCGCTTAAACGAGCGCGGCCTTTAGCACGACGACGTGCCAAGACTTTACGTCCGCCTACTGTGGCCATACGTGCACGGAAACCGTGAGTACGTTTACGCTTCAGGTTACTAGGTTGAAATGTTCTTTTCATCGTCTTTCCATCAAGTTCTGTAGTATCAGTGTTTGTCTGTCTGTGGTGTTAAATATTTAAACATCACAACAAAGAAAAACTGAGGTAAAAAAGAGGCGAGATTTTATGCATTTAACGGCGAGCTGTCAAGGTATATAAGCACTTAAAGTGCTTTTCTTGCGTTTTTGTGACCCGAATCTACCCCTGATCATTGGCAAAGCAGCGCCAAGGCTAGATCTTTTAGATCATTACACTGGGGATCGCAATGATCTGGGTGATCTGATCATTGCTGTAAAATCGCAATGATCAATCGATCACAAGGGTAGAATTATCCGTGAAACCGTAAGCAATATCGGTTGCTATTGTGCTTTACCAGGGCCAGGCAAAAATAAACTTAACTTTAGGGTGATTTTTGTGTGGGGTTACGGGGTTAATTGGTGTAAAATTTCCGGTCTTAATTTGAATCCTCTGGCAGGAGTTTATGTGTATCAGGGTATCTGGAACAGTTGTCTACAGTTATTAAAAGACGAGCTTCCTCCTCAGCAATTCAGTATGTGGATCCGTCCGTTGCAAATCGATTGCTCTGACGACACGCTAACCTTATTTGCACCTAATCGTTTTGTTCTTGATTGGGTACGTGAGAAGTACATTCACAAAATCAATGAAATTCTTGCTCGCTTGTGCGGTAATGATGCGCCAAAATTACGCTTTGATGTTGGTAATCGACCCAATCGTGGCGCTAACAGTGGCAAACCTAGCGGTAACAACACTAATGCTACTAACGCCAATACCACTGGTAACAATCATCCTAATGTTCAACTTGAGGCTGAAAAACCGGCCAATATAGCACCTAGCCACAAATCCAACCTTCGGACCAATTATACTTTTGATAACTTTGTCGAAGGTAATTCAAATCAGTTGGCCAAAGCGGCAGCCACCCAGGTGGGTGATAACCCCGGTGGCGCTTATAACCCTCTGTTTATTTATGGCGGAACCGGTTTAGGTAAAACTCACTTGTTGCACGCCGTCGGCAATGGCATTTTGATGAATAATCCAGATGCCAAAGTCATTTATATGCATTCTGAACGTTTTGTCCAAGATATGGTTAAAGCGTTGCAAAACAATAAAATTGATCAATTTAAACAGTATTATCGCTCAGTTGACGCCTTGTTAATTGATGATATTCAGTTCTTTGCCAAAAAAGAACGTAGCCAAGAAGAGTTCTTCCACACCTTTAATGCCTTACTTGAAGGCAATCGTCAGATCATCTTGACCAGTGACCGTTATCCCAAAGAAATTGACGGGGTCGAAGATCGACTGAAAAGCCGTTTTGGTTGGGGATTAACCATTTGCATCGAACCGCCAGAACTCGAAACTCGAGTGGCGATTTTAATGCAAAAAGCGCAACAAAGTAATATCAAATTACCCGAAGAAGTGGCTTTTTTCATTGCCAAACGCTTGCGCTCCAATGTGCGGGAGCTTGAAGGGGCATTGAACCGGGTGATTGCCAACGCCAATTTCACTGGTCGGCCGATCACTATCGATTTTGTCAAAGAAGCGTTGCGAGATTTACTGGCGCTGCATGATAAATTGGTGACCATTGAGAATATTCAAAAAACGGTCGCTGAATATTATAAAATTCGTGTTTCGGATATCCTATCCAAACGACGTAGTCGTTCGGTAGCACGTCCAAGACAGATGGCCATGGCATTGGCCAAAGAACTGACCAATCATAGCTTGCCAGAAATTGGTAATGCATTTGGTGGTAAAGATCACACCACGGTGTTACACGCCTGCCGTAAAATTAATTCATTACGCGAAGAGTCATATGATATTAAAGATGACTACCAGAATTTAATCAGAACCCTGTCTTCATAGTTGGATTGCTAAGCCATGAACTTTACCATAAACAGAGATGACCTCTTAAGACCGCTGAACTTGGTGTTTGGTGCTATTGAACGAAAGCACACTATACCGGTACTGTCCAATGTACTGGTTGAAGTGGCTGATGGCGTATTATCTCTAACCGGCACCGATTTGGAAGTTGAATTGGTGGCGACGTCGAGCATCAGTGATACTAGTTTGAACTTTCGCACCACAGTGCCAGCAAAAAAATTATTTGATATTTGTAAAAGTTTACCCGATGGTGTGATGCTCAATGTTCAAGTCGAAGCGGAATCATTAATCTTAAAAGCAGGCAAAAGCCGTTTTACCTTATCGACCCTCGGTGCAGATGATTACCCAAACCTTGACCAGTGGAAAGTCGAAGCGACTTTGCAGTTATCGAAAACTCAGTTTCGGGGTTTGATTGAAAATACCCACTTTGCCATGGCGAACCAAGACGTGCGTTATTATCTGAATGGTATGTCGCTAGAAATTGAAAACAACATTATTCGTACCGTTTCAACTGATGGACATCGTCTGGCATTGAGTTCGTTAGCGACTGATTTTTCACCGTCTGAACAGTTGAGCATTATAATTCCTCGAAAAGGGATTATGGAGATATTACGGCTGATACCCGATGGTGATGATATGATAGCCATCAATATTGGTAGTAACCATATTCGCATTACCGACACAGATTTTAACTTTACCAGTAAATTGGTTGATGGTCGTTTTCCTGATTACCGCCGGGTTATGCCACTTAATGGTGATAAGTTTGTTATCGCTAGAAGAGATATATTAAAAGACGCGTTTCATCGAGTGTCGATATTATCGAATGAACGATTCCGTGGCGTCAGACTAAATTTGACCTCAGGAGAGTTGCATATCTCTGCCAATAACCCAGAACAAGAGCAAGCCGAAGAAGCGGTGGATGTGCAATATGAAGGCATCGATCTCGAATTGGGTTTCAACGTGAGCTACTTATTAGATGTGTTAAATAACCTGCGTTGTGAAGAGGTGCAGTTCACTTTGATTGATTCTACCAGTAGTGTATTGATCGAAGCGGTAGGGCGCACTGACTTGACCTACGTTGTTATGCCGATGCGTTTGTGATCTGTTTTGTCGTTAAGTGAAATTCGGATTTCTGACTTCAGAAACTTTTCCCAGCAAACACTGAACCCCTGTCAGGACATTAACTTTGTCGTTGGTGAAAATGGCAGTGGCAAAACCAGTCTGCTTGAAGCGATTTATTATCTTAGCCGTGGTCGATCTTTTAATACCTCAACCCACAGTAAAGTGATTCGCTTTGAGCAAGAGAGTTTTGTTGTCAGTGGCAAAGTGGCCAATACTCTTGATCACAACAAGGATGACAATAACGATAGCAGTGACGATATGCCAATTGGCATTAGACGCCATCGCAATAACGATATTGAGATTCGTGTTGACGGTCAGTCAGAGAAAAAGCTGTCGAGTTTGGCCAAAGTATTGCCAGTACAATTGATCACCCCGAACAGCCTAGTTTTGTTTTTTGGTGGACCAAAAGAGCGTAGACATTTCTTTGACTTTGGATTGTTTCACGTGAAACAATCGTTTTACCAAGATTGGTTGCGGTTTAGTAAAATCCATAAACATCGTAATGCTTTGCTGAAAAAGCGGCCGAGGTTTTACAACGAGGAGTTTGAATATTGGGATGCTGAATTTTGTCGTTTGGCTGAGATTATCAGCCAAAACCGGTTGGAGTATTTAGATTTATTTCATCAACAGTTTGATAAAATAAATGTAAATATTGACAGCTTTTTAACCACAGCCGAAATGGGCTTTGAGTTATATCGAGGTTATCATGTCGACATTCCATTGGCAGAGCAACTGAAAAGTGCTTTTCAAAAGGATGTTAAATTTGGCTATACCTCGGTAGGGCCGCATAAATCCGACGTTAGAATCAAGTGTGAAAATCGCCCGATTCAAGATGTGTTTTCCAGAGGGCAAGCAAAATTATTGCTCTATGTGATTAAACTTTTACAAAGTGATATCATAAGCGAACACAACCTGAGGCCAGTGATGTTGATTGATGATATCGGCTCAGAAGTTGATAAAAACAACTTAAAGAAAATATTTGAATTTTTGCAATCTTCAAAAGAGACTCAATTTTTTATCTCCAGTCTGGATCAAGATATCGCAGGATATCTGATTGAAGATGCAAAAGATCACTCTATGTTTCACGTGAAACATGGCACCATAAAACAGCTAATTGGAAATAAATATGAGTGAAGCGAACTACGATTCTTCCAGTATCAAAGTGTTGAAAGGACTTGATGCCGTTAGAAAACGTCCTGGCATGTATATTGGTGATACGGACGATGGCTCCGGTTTACACCATATGGTATTCGAGGTCGTGGATAATTCAATTGACGAAGCTTTGGCTGGCCACTGTACTGAGGTGACCATTATCATCCATACTGACGGCTCTGTGTCGGTAAGAGATGATGGTCGAGGCATTCCTACAGAAGTGCATGAAGAAGGCACTTCGGCGGCTGAGGTTATCATGACGGTATTACATGCCGGCGGT
>JBLGCB010000041.1:0-28973 GCA_047617105.1 Phenylobacterium sp.
GCAACTATTCAAACGCTGAACAGCAGGGCTTACGGATTTAAACCAAGCATATATAACTCAATATCACATCAAATGACGCAAAAATACCGACATTAGTAGGATGGGTAGAGCCTCAGGCGAAACCCATCGGAATTTGGCGATAAATGATGGGTTTCGCTCCGCTCTACCCATCCTACGGTCACATACGCAATTGATGTTTATGTTTGACAGGTTAAACCGGTCAATTAAAACCCGTAAGCCCTACGCTGAAACAACATTAATAATTCACTACTCGCTTCGGTGCCAATTGTCCAGTAGCATCAACCACACCAACACCGAGAAACAATTGCTGTTCATTGTAAACCCTAAGCTGTGTTTCAGCCTTGCCAAAACTGCCACTGACCGGATTACCATGCGCAAAAGCCACGGTTTGTTGTTCAGTGATGGTCACCACTTCGAGTAATTCCGCCGCGGTATCCATCGGTAATAACAAGGCGTCTGCGGCACTTTTATCACCCAGATTGTCATAGCAGCCTTCGCCCAGTATCTTTTCAAGCTCGCTGACGCTAAGCATTTTCTCCACCGGGTAATGGCCGACACTCAAGCGTCTTAAATGCTGCACATGAGCACCACAGCCCAGCATCTCGCCCATATCATCTACGATAGTACGAATGTAAGTGCCTTTGCTACAATGGATTTGCATATCCACTTCATCACCTTCAAAACGTAACATTTCGATGGCATAAACGGTGATGGGTCGGCTCTGACGCGGCACTTCAATGCCCTCACGAGCATATTTGTACAGCGGCTGACCTTGGTATTTTAACGCACTGAACATCGATGGGATCTGATCAGTAGTGCCTTTAAACGACGCCACTGCATCAGCAAGCTGCTGGTCTGATACCTCAACAGGACGTTGCTCAACCATTTCACCATCAGCATCACTGGTATTGGTTCTAATACCCAGCTTGGCAGTCACCACATAGGTTTTGTCGGTATCGAGCAAAAACTGAGAAAACTTGGTCGCTTCTCCTAAACAAATAGGTAACATGCCCGTCGCCAGTGGATCCAACGCGCCAGTATGTCCTGCCTTGGTGGCAAAAAACAACCGTTTAACCTGTTGTAATACCCGGTTAGATGACTCACCTTGATGTTTGTCTATCAAGATAACACCATTGATTGGACGGCCTTTTTTTACTCGCCCCACCGCTATTCTCCGGCCTTATCAGCAGGTTTATCGGTCGCTTCGTCGACTTGGCCAGCATCTTCAACGACATCTTCAGCCGCATCTTCGACATCGCCTTCAACATCGCCTTCAACAACATCATCATCGTCATTAACTTGCTTTTTCTTGTCTTTGGCAATCACTGCATCAACCAGGTTAGAAATGCGCATTCCTTCCATCAACGTGGTATCAAGCACAAAACGCAACTCTGGCATGATGCGAGCGCGGATACGTTTGCCCAACAATGAGCGAATAAAACCGCTGGCATCATTTAAAATCTCAACCGCCAATTTAGACTTCTCTTCTTCAGCGTTGTAAAGGGTCACAAAGACTCTGGCAAAAGACAGATCTCTAGACACATCAACACTCGATACCGTCGCCATACCCACTCGCGGGTCTTTGATTTCACGCTGAATGATCAACGCAACCTCTTTTTGAATCTGCTGCGAGACTCGGTCTGTTCGTGAAAATTCACGTTTCATAATTTATTTCTCTTCTATCATAAAAAATGGGAGCCGAAGCTCCCATTAATAATTTTCGCTACAACGTTTAGGCGAGAATGTCCGCCTATACCCCTACTTTATAGGGTACGTTTAACTTCAACAGTTTCGAATACTTCAATCGAATCGCCCACTCTGACGTCGTTGTAGTTCTTAACCCCAATACCACATTCCATGTTGTTACGTACTTCTTGTACATCGTCTTTAAAGCGACGTAATGATTCAAGCTCGCCTTCATATATAACAATGTTTTCACGCAAGACACGAATCGGTGCACTACGTTTGACCAGACCTTCGGTCACCATACAACCAGCGATAGCGCCAATCTTAGGTGATTTGAAGACATCACGTACTTCAGCCAAACCAATGATTTCTTGTCTGAACTCAGGAGCCAACATACCTTCCATCGCCATTTTGACTTCGTCAATCAGGTTATAGATGATGCTGTAATAACGCAAATCAACACTGGCCGCTTCAATCACTTTACGGGCTACCGCATCAGCACGAACATTAAAGCCGATAACAATCGCGTTTGACGCCTCTGCCAGGGTCGCGTCAGTTTCGGTGATACCACCGACACCAGAACCGATGATTTTGACTTTCACTTCTTCAGTAGACAGTTTCAACAAGGCATCTGAAATCGCTTCCAGTGAACCCTGTACATCTGATTTGATCACCAAATTAAGCTCAGACACTTCACCCGCCTGAACATTGGCAAACATGTTCTCAAGCTTAGATTTTTGCTGACGTGCCAGTTTAATCTCGCGGAATTTACCTTGACGGAACAAAGCCACTTCACGGGCTTTACGCTCGTCTTTAACCACGGTCACTTCGTCACCAGCTTGTGGTACACCGGATAGACCAAGGATTTCAACCGGAATAGCAGGACCCGCAGTTTCTGCTGGTTTGCCATTTTCATCGTTCATCGCACGAACACGACCATACTCAAAACCACACAAGACGATATCGCCTTTTTTCAGGGTGCCTTCTTGTACCAATACAGAGGCAACCGGACCACGACCTTTGTCGAGTTTAGATTCGATAACCACACCTGAGGCCATGGTATCTTTCACCGCTGTCAATTCGAGTACTTCTGATTGCAACAATACAGCATCTAGCAAGTCATCAATGTTCAATGCCGCTTTGGCTGATACCTGAATACACTGAACATCGCCGCCCCAATCTTCTGGGATGATGCCATGTTGTGATAACTCAGTCAGTACTCTGTCTGGATCCGCATCAGGTTTATCAATTTTATTCACTGCAACAATCACTGGCACATCAGCCGCTTTGGCGTGCTGTATTGCTTCAACCGTCTGTGGCATAACACCATCATCCGCAGCCACTACCAAGATAACGATATCCGTGGCTTTGGCACCCCTGGCACGCATTGACGTAAACGCCGCGTGACCTGGAGTATCAAGGAAAGTGATCATGCCATGACCCGTTTCAACGTGATATGCACCGATATGCTGGGTAATACCACCCGCTTCGCCATCAGCAATCTTAGCTTTACGAATACAATCAAGCAGTGACGTTTTACCGTGGTCAACGTGACCCATAACGGTTACAACCGGCGCACGAGATTCTGATGCACCGCTAATGCCACGTTCTGACATCAAGCGGTCTTCAAGTTCATTTTCTTTACGTAAAATGTACTTAATGCCCATCTCATCACACACCAATACCGCAGTATCCTGATCAATGATTTGGTTGATAGTGGCCATTGCCCCCATCTTCATCATCACTTTGATCACTTCAGCAGCTTTAACGGCCATCTTGTTGGCAAGTTCAGCAACACTGATGGTTTCACCAACAATAACTTCTTTGGTGACTGCTTGAGTCGGCTTCTGGAAACCTTGTTGTAACGCGGTCGGTGCTTTGATTTTATTTTTCGCTGATTTATTCATTCTCAGCTGAGTCGGCTTAGCCCCTTTCTTCTGGCGTTTTTTCGCCGTAGGCGTACCATGACCTGAACGACGGTCACGTTTTTCTTCTTCATTTTCAACTTTATCTTCTGCTTCACGTGCCGCAGTAGATGAGTGTAAATGCAAATCTTGCTTTTCAAAGGCTTCTTTACGGGCTTTTTCTTCCGACGCCCAACGATCAGCATTTTCATCAACCAGTTTCTTTGCTTCTTCAACCAGTTTTTGTGCTTCAATCTCAGCCTTGGCTGCTGCTGCTTTGTCTTTCTCAGCTTGCAAACGCTCTTGTTCTTCGAGTAGTTTCTTGTCTTCTACCGACAAGGCCGCTCTTTTCACTTTGGCTTCTTCAGCGGCTTTTCGGTCAGCCGCGTGTTTCACTGCCGCCACTCTGGCGTCGGCAGCTGTTTGAGAGGCTTCAACTCTGGCAATAGCAGCCGCTTCATCAGACGCTTTCTTTTCTTTTGCCGCAATCAGCATCGCTTGCGCTTCTGCCTCAGCCTGCTCTTTCAGTTCAGCAGCGCCTTTTTTGACATAAGTACGCTTTTTACGCACTTCGACTTTAACCGATTTGCTACGACCCGAACCACCACGCACATTCAGAGTGCTTTTAGTGGTACGCTTTAAGCTCATGCGAGTTGGCTCTGCACCACTGCCGCCATGTGCCTTATTCAGGTGGGCTAACAGTTTTGACTTCTCTTCTTCGCTGACCATACTGTCAGCGACTTTATCGATTCCGGCTTCAGACAGTTGTTTGATCAAGCGGTCAACATCTGTACCAATATCTTTGGCTAGCCTATCTATTGTTAAATCTGGCATCGTATAATTTCCCCTGTTGACCTATTCACTATCTTCTTCACTGAACCAACAAATGTTACGTGCGGCCATAATCAGCTCTCCGGCACGTTCATCCGTCAATCCTTCTACACCAGAAATATCTTCGGTGCCCTGCTCTGCCAATTCTTCTAGATTGGTGATGCCCATACTGGCAAACACGTAAGCCAGATGACTTTCAAGCCCAGCGAGGTTAAGCAAATCATCAGCCGGCTTGTTGCCTTCTAATAATTCTTCTTTGGCCAGTGCTTGGGTAGTCAATGTCGCTTTGGCTCGATCACGTAATGCCGTCACAGTCTCTTCATCAAGACCATCAATTTCCATTAACTCAGTCACTGGCACGTAGGCGATTTCTTCTAAAGAGCTGAACCCTTCGTCAATCAATACCTGGGCAAATTCATCATCAATATCCAAGCCTTCGGTAAACACGTTAATAAACTTGCTGCTTTCAGCTTCGTGTTTAGCGCGCATATCGGCGACGGTCATCACGTTCAATTCCCAGCCCGTTAACTGACTGGCCAAACGAATGTTTTGGCCGTTACGACCTATCGCCATGGCGAGATTTGATTCTTCAACCGCAACATCCATTGAATGAGAGTCTTCATCAACCACAATTGATTCAACTTCAGCAGGAGACATGGCGTTAATGATGTACTGCGCCGGGTTATCATCGTATAACACGATATCGATGCGTTCACCGCCAAGTTCAGTCGAAACGGCTTGAACTCGAGCGCCTCGCATCCCAACACAAGCACCAATCGGATCGATGCGTTTGTCATTGGATTTAACCGCGATTTTGGCTCTTGAACCTTTATCTCGGGCTGCGCCCTTGATTTCAATCATTTCTTCGCCGATTTCCGGCACTTCGATACGGAACAACTCAATCAGCATTTCAGGACGAGTACGGGTAACAAACAATTGTGCACCACGCGCTTCAGGGCGAACCTCATAAAGCAAACCACGGACCCGGTCACCCGGATGGAAAGATTCTTTAGGGATAAGCTCATCGCGAAAAATCACCGCTTCGGCGTTGTTGCCCAAGTCAAGGATGACACTGTCACGCCCTGCTCTTTTCACTACACCGGTGATCAGTTCATTAACCTGACCCTCGTAAGCTTCGACCACCATTGAACGCTCAGCTTCGCGAACCTTTTGGACAATAACTTGTTTCGCGGTTTGCGTGGTGATACGGTCAAAGACCACCGATTCCATCTCATCTTCAACATAATCACCCAGTTGGATATCAGGTTCATCCACTTGTGCTGCTGACAAACTGATTTCACGGTAAGGATTTTCGAAACCTTCAGTGGAGTCTTCTACCACCATCCAGCGACGGAAAGTATCGTAGTCACCGGTTTTTTCATCGATTTTTACTCTGGCTTCAATATCGCCAACATGTTTTTTCTTGGTTGCCGTGGCCAGAGCGATTTCTAAGGCCTCAACAATTTTTTCCCGAGGTACGCCTTTCTCATTCGAAACAGCCTCGATAACCAATAATATTTCTTTAGCCATTTTGTGTTACCCCCAATTTCCTCAAAGTTTTGTTTGATTTCATCTTGTCTACACTAAGATGAAACGATACTTTGCTATAAATTGTTATATTGTTACCTGTTAATGACGTATCTGTTACGTATCTTCAGATGTTGCCTATATATCAAATTTTGGTACGATGTTGGCTTTGTCGATATTTGCCAACATCAGGCGAAATTCTTCGCCATCAACTTCAACCACTACAGTGTCATCTTCAAGTGCTTTTAAAAGACCACTGAAGTTGCGTCTGCCTTGTTGTGGTACATTTAATCGGATGGTGACTTGTTCACCACTAAAGCGTTGATAATGTTCTGCTTTAAATAATCGTCTATCAGAGCCTGGTGACGATACTTCAAGATAATATTCCGTTGAGATCGGGTCTTCGACATCAAGGATCGCACTGACCTGATGACTGACCTCGGCACAGTTGTCCACGTCGATGCCGTTTTCGTGATCGATGTACACTCTTAAGGTTGAGTGTTTACCGGCACGGACAAATTCCAGCCCAAACAGTTCAAAGCCCAGCGCTTCAACCGCCGGGGTAAATAATTGTGTGAGTTGCTGTTCAAGCCTGGCCAAAAAAACCTCCGAAATAAAAAGTAAAAAAGGGCATAAAGCCCCCTGTTGATATATTAACGGCTGAGCCGCTATTACCTGAAAATGCCGTAAAAAGCAATCTCCAGATAGTAAAACGCCCCGGACGAGCGGGGCGCTTAAACTAAAAGCCTGTTGAGAGTCTGTCCAGTTAAGTTCATAAGCTTAACGATATTGTGACCTCTCAATTCTCTGGTTGCGGGAGCCGGATTTGAACCGACGACCTTCGGGTTATGAGCCCGACGAGCTACCAAACTGCTCCATCCCGCGTCAGAAAACGTTGGCATCATACGCCTAATGCCTTGTTAAGGCAAGCTATAATATAGCTTGTTTGTGTGGAGGGCGTACTGCGTGCCGTTAACGTTGGTTTAAGACCAACCTATATTCGCGTTTGATACCTAAATAATCAATGGTTCATATCTCATTAAGGTTGAAGGTAGCTGGAGGTCAATGGTGCGCAGCCTGTGTCAAAACGGCCGTAGGATGGCGTAGAGCGCAGCGAAACCCATCGTTTTGTCAGAAATAGCCGTAAAGCTGCTATTTATCGCCAAGTTCTGATGGGTTTCGCCTTAGGCTCTACCACATCCTACGGCGAATGAGACTTTTCACACAAGCTAACGCAGTCGCAGTGCGCACCCCGCATCAACAAATGCGAGGCACAAAAAAACCAGCAAAAGCTGGTTTGTTTGTTTCTAAAAATGGTGCCGAGAGCGGGACTTGAACCCGCACGACCATAGGTCACTACCCCCTCAAGGTAGCGTGTCTACCAATTTCACCACCTCGGCATAATCTTTACTTATTGTCACCAGCTGGCACATCAGACGTTTTACTGTCTACTGCTGCTGGGACTTCTGACGCAGGAATGTCAGATACTGGTATATTACTAACAGGCACATCTTCAGCCAGTGGCTGAGTTTGTACTGCGTCACCTGGTTGAGCCAAATCATTCCACTCATCAGGTTGTTTTGTTTGACTGCTTGTCAGGTTACCAAGCATGATACTCAAAACAAAAAAGCCTGCGGCCAAAGCCGTGGTCATTTTGGTTAAGAAGTTACCAGAACCCGATGCACCAAACAGGGTATTCGATGAACCTGCACCAAAGGATGCGCCCATGTCAGCCCCTTTGCCTTGCTGGATTAAGATCATAAAGACCAAGCTTAATGCAACCAACAAATAGACAATCAATAATATTTCGTACATCTTCGCGTATCCTTTAAATCTTTTTCTTTGTTGCTTACAACAAAGTTAAAAAGCTTGGCAAATCGCCATAAATTCGTCAACTTTTAAGCTCGCACCGCCGACCAATCCGCCGTCGATATCCGCTTGGGCAAACAATGCTTCACTGTTGCCACTATTTACGCTGCCACCATACAAAATAGGTAAATTAGCGCTAATGTCTTTACTGTGTGTTGCTATCATACCACGGATAAATTGATGCACCGCTTGTGCCACTTCAACTGTCGCCGTTTTACCTGTGCCAATGGCCCAGACTGGTTCATAAGCAATCACTGCCTGTTCAAAGGCGGCAATACCCACTTGCTCAATGACCGCGTTAATTTGCGTCGCAATCACTTCTTCAGTTTGCTCATCCATCCGTTGTCGTTCTGTTTCACCAACACACAAGATAGGAATTAAGCCCTGTGAAATCGCTTGTTGAAACTTTTCGGCAACCTCTAGATCACTTTCTTTATAAATTGCTCTTCTTTCAGAATGGCCAACGATAACGTATTTAACATCACAGGCTTTAAGCATGGATGCTGATACTTCACCAGTAAATGCGCCATCACTGTGCTGGGACATATTTTGACAACCCAGACTAAAATTTTTCTTGCTTAGCGACACCGCGGATAAAAACGGATAAGCCGGACATATCACGGCTTCGGTCGCTGATTCAGGCAGTTGATTTAATGCGGTTGACATTTGTTCAACTAAAGTCAAATCACCATTGAGTTTCCAATTAGCAACAGCCAACTGAGCTCTTATAGACATAACACTCTCCTGAAACTAAGCCCTGAATAATAGCGGGCGAGATATTAACGAACCTGACTCGATATTACAAGCCAGATTCTGATTTAAATGCATTTTGGTGGAAATTAACTGAAGGTTATAAACAACTTTCAACTTTATCGGCGATTTGTTGTGCAGCCGCGGCAACCACCTCAATATCTTTGCCTTCAACCATCACTCGAATCACTGGCTCAGTGCCCGACTTTCTGATCAATACCCGGCCTTCATCGGCGAGTTGCTCAGACACCAGATCAATCTCTGCCTGTACTTCTGGCGCGTCCAGCGGATCAGAGCCTTTGGTATAACGCACGTTGATCAATTTTTGCGGATATTTGGTCATGCCTTTGCGTAAATCCGCCAGTTTCATGTCAGTCATCGCAATGGCCGTAAGTACCTGCAATCCTGAAATAATGCCATCACCAGTAGAGGCATGAGCCAAGTTCAACACATGACCGGAGTTTTCACCACCAATCTGCCAGCCCTTTTCTTTTAGCATCGTCATCACGTAACGGTCACCAACATTAGCACGAGCAAAAGGAATACCCAACTCACCTAAGGCCACTTCAAGACCAAGGTTACTCATCAGGGTACCCACCACACCGCCATTAAGGCGACCGCTCTTAAGCGCTTCTCTGGCAATGATATAAACGATTTCATCACCATCAACCACATAACCAGTATGATCAACCATCATGATGCGATCACCATCGCCATCTAGCGCAATCCCTAAATCGGCTTTAAGATCAACCACCGCTTTTTTCAAAAATTCTGTATGGGTCGCACCGCAACCATCATTAATGTTCAAGCCATTGGGTTCAACACCAATTTCATACACATCAGCACCCAATTCGCGCAACACGTTTGGTGCAATATGATAGGTTGCGCCATTGGCGCAATCGAGCACGATTTTCAACCCTTTAAGCGACAAATGGCTGGGGAAACGGCTTTTACAAAATTCAATATAACGGCCCGCAGCATCACCGATTCTGGTGGCTTTACCCAACTCGGTCGAATCAACACAAGTCATCGGTTTCTCAAGTTGCGCTTCAATCGCCAACTCAACTTCATCAGAAAGCTTAAGCCCCTCAGAAGAGAAAAATTTAATACCATTATCATAAAACGGATTATGCGATGCGCTGATCACAATACCGGCTTCGGCTCTAAATGTATTGGTCAGGTAAGCCACTGCCGGGGTTGGCATTGGTCCTAACAAATCCACATCGATACCAGCTGCAATCAATCCCGATTCCAATGCGGTTTCGAGCATATAACCAGAAATTCGCGTATCTTTACCAATCATCACTTTGTGGGTGCCCACTTTTGACAATACCTTGCCAGCCGCCCAACCCAGTTTTAACACAAATTCAGGGGTGATTGGCCCTTCACCGACCAATCCACGTATACCATCAGTACCAAAATATTTACGTTTATTCGTTGTATCGCTCACGCTTAACTCCGTTGTTGGTTTATAGGTTAGTAACTGTTCAGCGTGCTTAGATTTTGCTTCAGAACAAGGCATTTTCGCACGGAAAATAGGCGCATATAGGCCATATGTAACTGTTTGAGTACGAAAGTAACGCCGTTATGGTGCAAAAGATGAGTGCGCTGAATAGTTACATTCATTATTTATTGTTGCTGCAACTATCTGCAAAGCCTCAAAGGTCTCTTTGACATCATGGACCCTGATAACCTGCGCGCCTTTCATCGCGGCTATCACCGCGCACGCCAGACTACCACTTAATCGTTGTTCTACCGTATTATCTAACACATGACCAATCATCGACTTACGAGACATACCCGCCAACAGTGAAAATCCCAATGCATGAAATTCTTCCAGTCGGTTAAGCATTTGATAATTATGTGCCACGGTTTTACCAAAACCAAAGCCAGGGTCAATACCAATATGTTGAGGTTTAATGCCCGCTTTAATGCACACTTTGGTGCGTTCAATAAAGTAAGCTTTGACATCATCTACCACATCAGTATAAACCGGATCGTGCTGCATGGTCCTCGGTTTTCCTTGCATATGCATTAACCAGACCGGAACGTCAAGACTGGCAGCAATTTCTACGCAACCTGGTCCTGTCAGTGCTTGAACATCGTTAATCATCGCAGCCCCAGCCCCTACCGCAGCTGACATCACCCCGGCTTTACTGGTATCTATAGATATAGCGCAATCAAAACGCTGCCTCAGCGCTTCAATCACCGGAATGACCCGTTGTAGCTCTTGCGCTTCATTGACTGCCACAGCGCCCGGCCGGGTGCTCTCACCGCCGATATCAATGATTGTCGCCCCCTGGGTCAGCATTAATGCGCAATGATCAACCGCACGGTCAATGAGATTAAAGTGACCACCATCTGAAAATGAATCAGGGGTCACGTTGAGGATACCCATCACTTGGGCAGCAATAGAATAAGAGTTTTGATTAGGCATTAGGTTTTGCTTCTGACATTAGACTGAAATTAAAGCGCTTTTTTGCGATTTGCGAATAGCAATTTGCTTTTTGCACCAACAAAAAACCCGGGAAATCCCGGGTTTTAGTTCAAGCGCTGGCATCAATGCTCAGTGATTACTGCGCAGAATCATTGGTAGGCGTTGAGCTATCATCACTCTGCGATTTTGGCGATTCTTTTTTTGGCTCAGCATCGTCAGTGTTAGCATCCGCTTTTTGTTCTGTTGGCGCTGCACCAGAGTCACCTTTAGGCTTATCATCGACGTCCCAGTTTTTAGGTTCTCTGACAGTTTTACGCTCCATCAGATCATCAATTTGCAAAGCATCGATGGTTTCATATTTCATTAACGCATCTTTCATTGAATGAAGGATATCCATATTCTCTTCTAGCAATAACTTCGCCCGAGCATAATTGTCGTTAACAATCTGTTTGATTTCACTATCAATGGTTTTGGCCGTTTCATCAGACATTTGTGAAGATTTGGCCACTGAACGACCAAGGAATACTTCACCTTCGTCTTCGGCATATAACATCGGCCCTAACTTGTCAGACAGACCCCATTGAGTAACCATGTTACGGGCAATATGGGTGGCTCGTTCGATATCGTTAGACGCACCAGTAGTCACCAAGTCATCACCATAAATCACCTGTTCGGCAATTCGGCCACCATACAGGCTTGAGATCATGCTTTCAAGATGTTGCTTAGAGTGGCTGTAGCGGTCTTGCTCAGGCAAATACATGGTCACACCAAGTGCCCTGCCCCGTGGAATAATAGACACTTTATACACCGGGTCATGATCTGGTACCAGACGACCGACAATGGCATGGCCTGCTTCATGATAAGCAGTCATGGTTTTTTCTTTCTCGCCCATGACCATGGTCTTACGTTCAGCGCCCATCATAATTTTATCTTTGGCTTTATCGAACTGCTCCATGGATACCACACGTTTACTAAACCGCGCTGACATCAAGGCCGCTTCGTTCACCAAGTTGGCCAAATCTGCGCCTGAGAACCCTGGCGTACCACGGGCAATCACTGAAGCTTTAACATCATCACCCAGTGGCACTTTGCGCATATGCACTTTAAGAATTTGTTCACGACCACGAACATCAGGCAAACCAACGGTAACCTGACGGTCAAAACGACCCGGTCGCAATAACGCCGGATCTAATACATCAGGACGGTTGGTCGCGGCAATAACGATAACGCCTTCGTTACCTTCAAAACCATCCATTTCAACCAGCATCTGGTTTAAGGTTTGTTCACGCTCATCATGACCACCGCCTAAACCGGCACCACGTTGGCGACCAACGGCATCAATTTCATCGATGAAGATGATACAAGGCGCCGCTTTTTTAGCTTGCTCGAACATGTCACGTACCCTTGAGGCACCAACACCAACAAACATTTCTACAAAGTCAGAACCAGAAATGGCAAAGAATGGCACTTTGGCTTCACCAGCGATGGCCTTGGCCAGCAAGGTTTTACCAGTACCTGGAGGACCCACCAATAAAACCCCTTTAGGAATTTTACCACCGAGTTTTTGGAATTTAGCCGGTTCTCTTAAATAATCAACCAACTCTTCAACGTCTTCTTTGGCTTCTTCACAACCTGCAACATCGCCAAAGGTGGTTTTAATTTGATCTTCTGACAGTAACTTGGCTTTGCTTTTGCCAAAGGTCATTGCCCCTTTGCCGCCGCCGCCTTGCATCTGACGCATAAAGAAGATCCAGACCCCAATCAATAGAATCATTGGGAACCACGAAATGAGGATATTGGCCAACATGCTGGGTTCTTCCGGCGGAACACCGATAAAACGCACGTTGTATTTATACAATTCATCAATCAGCTTATCGTCATAAGTCGGTTGCATGATTTCGAATTGCTCACCATTACGTCGCATCCCTTTAATGCGCCCATCCCGGGACATCCGTACTTCACGGATTTGATTCTGACTAACTTCTTTTAGAAAGTGGGTATAATCAGATTGTTGTTCTACCGTACTATCCGGGGTAAAACTCTGAAATACTGACATTAACACGACAGCAATCACCAACCACAGAATCAGATTCTTCGCCATATCACTCAACGTAATGACCTCTTTAATTTAAATAAAATGTGACGTACTTTTTTTACAATCTTTTGTACAAACGAAGTACCTGTAACAGCACTAAATATCTCAGCCACCACTTAAGGTTGCCTAATTTACTACACTTTAAACCCGGTAGCCACTATATATACTTCCCTAGAGCGCGCTCTTGAAGAATCGGGCTTGCGAATTTTCACGCCAGTAAACAATTTTCTCACTTCTTTAAGATATTGCTCCGATCCTTCTCCCTGAAATACTTTGACCACGAAACTACCATGTTTCTTTAATACCTGATTGCACATCTCCAATGCCAACTCGACCAAATACATCGAACGGCTTTGATCGATGGCATCGTTACCCGCCATATTCGGTGCCATATCTGACATCAGCACATCGACATTACGTCCGCCAATCCGTTCAAGCAAAGCATTTAACACACTTTCTTCCCTGAAGTCGCCCTGTAAAAAATCGACCCCGGCGATGGCATCCATTGGTAAAATATCGCAAGCGACCACGATACCATTGTCGCCAACTACACCGGTGCTAAATTCTGACCAACCACCAGGCGCAGCGCCAAGATCGACCACCGTCATGCCGGATTTGATCAATTTGTCTTTTTTCTGAATTTCATCGATTTTAAATACAGCCCTTGAGCGCAACCCTTCTTGTTGCGCCTGTTTGACGTATTTATCGTCGAAGTGCTCTTTGAGCCAACGCTGAGAACTCGCTGATTGCTTCTTTTTAGTCATTTAACATCACTGACAATTAGTAATATATTGGAGATGGCGGTAGAATAGCCGGAATTCAACCTCTAACCAAAGAATTAATTGTAAGCACCATGAATTTATCAAAAAAACAGATCCAACATTTACGCGGCGTCGCCCATGACCTTAAACCAGTGGTACTATTAGGTAGTAATGGTTTAACCGAAGCGGTGGTAGCAGAAATTGATTTAGCGCTCAATCACCATGAATTAATCAAAATTAAAGTGGTCGCCGAAGACCGCGAAACCAAAGCTTTGATCATCGAAGCTATCGTACGCGAAACCGGTGCGCTAAAAGTCCATACCATCGGCAATATGCTGGTGTTGTATAAAGCCAGCCCTGAGCAGAAGATCACCATTCCAAGAGTTTAAAGGCAGTCAGGGTGCGTTGCACCCTTCCTCCTTCATTCCTTATAGCTCGACGGCATACAATCATATTGTGCCTTAAAACAGCGGCTGAAATAAGAATGAGAGGTGAACCCCACTTGATGTGCCACCACACCCGGTAAAACCCCCTGATCCAACAACGCCACGGCTTTTTTCAGCCGGAAACTACGAATCGACTCCGCTGGGGTGAAATCCACTAATGAACGCATTTTACGCGCCAATTGACGAGGACTCATCGCCATTTCACTGGCCAAAAAGGTCACATCGAGCGTTTCATCATTATAATGCTTTTCGAGCACCGCATTAATATGATCAATAAACGCTTGGTTAACAGCACTGATGTCATTGGCAGATTCAACTTCTGCTGCTGGTTCTGATTCAAAAGGCTTCGTAGGCTCAGTAGGCTTAATAGGCTTCGTAGGCTTAGTAGGCTTAGTGACTTTTGATTCAACACTGTTGGCACTGCCACCAGTCTGTTCCAGCTCGGCGCTAAAAGTGCGATGATAGCGATGACGTAATAAAGCGCGAACCGACAACAAACTTTCTATCCGCATCAGTAATTCTTCGCCATTAAAGGGTTTTTCAAGATATTCATCGGCTTTTTCTGCCCAACCTTTGATACGGCTTTGCACATCACCTTTGGCGGTTAATAACACCACCGGAATATAATTGGTCAGTTCATTCAGTTTAAGTTGTCGCAACACTTCAAAACCACTGATGCCCGGCATCATCACGTCGCTAATGACCAAGTCTGGTAACTGCTCTGTGGCCATGCTCAGGCCCAATTCACCATTATGGGCAGTGATACAGTGATAGTGAGCCGCTAGGGTATCTTTAAGCAGCTCCAGCATATCTGGATTATCATCAATCAATAACAAGGTGGGTTTCGAGTGTTCGCTGCCGAGGGCGAATGCGGCGATACTGTCGGTTGCAATGCTTGGCAACGGTACCACCGCATCCACTTCGACCAGTGAAGCCGTTGACAATCCACTGGTTTGGGTCACGGCGACATCTTGTACATCACTTAACGGTAACGTCACAGTAAATGTACTGCCGTGATTTTCTTCGCTGGCCAGGGTGATTTTGCCTTGATTGGCTTCGACCAAGTCTTTGACCAGCGCCAAACCTATCCCGGCACCAGGAATGCTCTCGTCATGGCTTTCATTGGCTCGGGTAAAGCGGTTAAACACAATCTGCTGATTATCAGCGCTAATACCAATACCGTTGTCAGATAGCGCCACCACCACATTGGCACCCTCAGTGTTCACCGTGATGGTCACTTCGCCATTGGCCGGGGTATATTTAATCGCATTTGAAATCAGGTTATTGAAAATCATTTCTAGCGAATCAACGGTGAGAAATAACACCACATCGGCAAATGGTTGATGGTGTAAGGTCAGGTTTTTACTGTCAAACAGGGGCTGAAAAGAGGTGAGCAGCCGATTCATGGTCTCTGCCAATGAATAATGCAGCCGTTGATCTACGGCGGGGGTTTCGAGTTTAGACAATTCCAGCAACTGATCGACCATGCGTAACAGGCGCTGTCCATTACGTTTCATCATCGAGACTTTACGACCAAAATCATCCTTATCTTGTTGCTGCGATATCGATTCCAGTGGGTTTAATATCAGCGTTAATGGGGTTTTAAATTCGTGCGAGACATTGGCAAACATCCGTTGTTTTTGTGACATCAACTGGTTAATGGTCAAGGTGCGTTGAATGACATTTTTCTCCAACTCATTGGCCCTTTGTACCAGCGCCTGAGTTCGATAACGATAAACCGCATAAATACTGCCACCTATCGCCATAATATACAGCAAATAAGCCTGCCAGGTTTTCCACCAAGGTGGCAATACTTTGATTTGAATCGATTTTACGCTGTTATGCCACACACCGTCTTTATTACCGGCTTTCACCTGAAAAACATAATTGCCCGGATCCAGTTTGGTATAGGTGGCTAATCGGCGTTTGGCATCGGTATAAACCCAGTCTTCATCCCACCCTTGCAGTTGATAGGCATATTGGTTTTTCATCGGATTGGCAAAATCCAAAGCACTAAACTGCAAAGAAATCATGCCTTGCTTATGGGTGAGTTCAATGTCATCCAGCTGATCAATCGCTTTGGCTAGGGTAAAACCCGCGGTTGTCGAGCTTAGTCCAGGTCCAAGCGCCACACTTTGATTCGATAATAAGAAATCCGTCAGGGTCACCGCATTGCTCTGATTATCGTCAGTGATATTTTTGGCATAAAAACGATTAAATCCGTTGATACCACCAAAAAACAATTCTCCGTCAGCACTTTGATATGCCGCGCCAAGGCTAAATTCATTGCCTTGTAGGCCATCTTTGACGTCATATCGTCTACTGTTGCCTGTCAGCGGATTAAATCGAGTCAGGCCCTTATTAGAACTTAACCACAACAACCCTTTATCGTCTTCAAGAATAGAGAAAACCGTATCATCTGCCAAACCGTCTTCTTGTCGATAGTGGCTAAACTGCTGCTTATCAGCATTAAACTTATTTAACCCGGCAGATGTGCCGACCCAAAGGTTGCCTTTACCATCTTCATGGATGGCAAAAACCCAATCATGACTCAGGCTATTAGGCTGACCTTGTTGGTGCTTATATTGGACAAACTCCCCGCTATCAGCATCGTATCGATTCAGCCCAGCACCCAAAGTGCCAATCCATAAGGTGTCTGAACGGTCGACATATACCGTCATTACGATATCTTTGCTTAAACTATGCGGATCAGAGGCGTCATGTCTAAACACCTTAAAGGTGCCATTACTGCGATCGAATCGATTTAAGCCACCGCCGGAGGTGGCAATCCATAACGCACCGCTGGCATCTTGGGCAATGGCCTTAACTCTGTTATCGCTGAGGCTGGATGGGTCGGCAGGATTGTGTCGATAGTGAATAAAGTGATCAAAACGTGGGTCATACCGATTGAGGCCATCGGCGGTGCCCACCCAAATGCCGCCATCGCTGTCTTCAAACAAAGTATACACCGGACCCGCGCTGAGGCTGTTGGGGTCCGTGGCATCAAAGCGGTAATGTACGAACTGTTTTTTTTGCCGATCATAGCGGTTAAGGCCCTGGCTGCGGGTCCCAACCCAGACAGTACCTTTGCTGTCTTTTAAAATCGACCTGACATTGTTATCACTTAAACTGTTCGAGTCGGCACCTTGCTGTCGATAATGTTCAAAACGGCCGATTTGGCCATCAAATAAATTGATGCCACCGCCACTGGTACCAATCCAAAACAAGTTATTGCTTTGTCCGCCGTAGAGGGTATAAATCAAATCACTGCTGATACTGTTGGGGTTCGAAGCACTGTGGCGTAAACTAACGAATTGGTCAGTGGTGGAGTCATATTGATTGAGGCCAGCACCCCAGGTGCCAACCCACAATTGACCATCAGCACCTTGTGCAATAGCATGAACAAAATCGTTGCTTAAACTATTAGGGTCTGACTCATCGTGTCTAAAGTGTTTAAATCCGCCGCGCTGACGGTCATACTGATTTAAGCCGCCGCCATAAGTGGCAATCCACAGGGTACCGCCAGCATCTTCAAACACCGACCGAATCCGGTCATGGCTTAAACTTTGTGGTTGTGACTTATCATGCAAAAAGCGCTCAAAGTGTTGTTGTTTTTTATCGTATCGGTTTAAACCTTTGTCGGTGCCAATCCACAAGTCTCCCTGACTGTCCTCGATAATGCTATAGACACTGTCATTGCTCAAACTATTCGGGTTGCCTTGCTCGAATCGCCATGAGACAAAACGTTGACTGGCGCGGTCAAACTGGTTTAGCCCGCCATCATTGGTGCCAATCCACAAGATACCGTCGCTGTCTTCGAAGATTGAGCGCACACTATCACTACTTAAACTGCCACTACTTAAACTATCACTTTGTTCAGGTTGATGACGAAAATGGCTGAAGCTTTCGGTTTGCGCGTTATAGCGGTTAAGACCGCCGACACCAGTGCCAACCCAGATAACGCCTTGGCTATCTTCAAATACTGACCAAATAAAATTATCCGAAATTGAACGAGGGTCTTTGGTGGCGTTTCTGAACACTTTGAATTCGTAACCATCATAGCGATTGAGGCCATCACGGGTGCCAAACCACATAAACCCTTTGCTGTCTTGCAGGATGCTGGTGACCGTGTTGTGTGACAGACCTTGAGCAATCGACAACGGTTCAAAGCGAACCGCAGGTCCCGCAGCCTGTGCTGTTATGGTCACATTTAACATGCAACATAAAAAGGTCAATACAATGGTTAATTTAACACTGGGTCGCATCTGATTTCTTTGTCTTATCAATGAATTGGCTAACATGGTGCTGTACTGTCAATGACGATGACAAGCCATGAGTACAGCGGCACCCTATAGTAAGGGTTTACAGTCCAGTCAACAACTATTGTCTAGTGAAATTTAATAACGATCCCGTCTTAAGGACCTGTAGCATTAAGATTGGCGACATACACAGAAGTATCAACGCAAATATAAAGCTGATTATTGTCGGCACCACCAAAGGTAAAGTTACAGGCACCTTGTGCCAATATTTCACCAATCAAGCTGCCATTTGGCTGGTATACCTTCACCCCAGTGGCACAAGAAACATACACCCGGCCTTCACTATCGACCTTAATACCATCAGGAATACCCGGATTGACAATCGCAAATAACCGCTGCCCGCTTAGTCTATTATTATCACTGACATCAAAAGCCAACACATGATGGGGTTGATCAACATAATAACTGCCCGGCTCTTCAATGGCACCGCTATCCGTGACATATAGAGTTTTATGATCCGGTGAAAACACCATGCCATTGGGTTTGATAAAACTATCGGCGACGGCAGTGACATAACCCGTGGTAGGATCGAAGCAATACACATATTCACCCAATTGCGGTGCATCCTTGAATCCCTGAAGATAGCCATAACTGGGGTCAGTAAACCAAATGGTGCCATCGTTTTTCACCACTACATCGTTAGGGCTATTAAATCTCAGGCCATCCCATTGGTCCACCAGCGGCACGGCTTTATCACCTTGTTGGCTCAAATCGATAGCACTAATCGCCGCCGGAGCAGCAAAAGTTCCCTGCTCGCACACCAACAAGCGATCACCATCAAGCACCATGCCGTTGGCCATATTGGTGTCGGCAAATAGGGTCGACACCGTATTGGTGGCCAAGTCTATTTTATCAATGGAGACTGATTTATAACCTATAAGTGGTATATCGGTGTCCACTGGCGCTGTGGTATAAAGTAAGGCATTCCAAGGCTGATAGTAAACAGGCCCTTCGTGGGCGGAGGTTTCGGCTACTAAGGTCAGCGTCGGGTCCTTACCAATCACTTGATAAAAAGCTTCGTCATAAATAACAAAGGGGCCCTGTTGGGTAGGAAATAGTTGAGTAGGAAATAGGTTAGTCGGAAATGAAGGAGTGCATGATTGTTGTGACATTGAAAACCTCTAAGCTGATGTTGTTGAATGATTTTAGTTCAGAGGTACAGTATAGACTAGGTTTGTAACGAAGGCGGGTATTGTAGCGTTGATTCTTATCAATACCATCGTCGTTGCTTTGAGATTCAGATGGTTTGTAATATCTATGGATGTATCCTAGACTCAATCCGATGGATAGGCGTTTTGTTTTATGACGAAATCCTGCTTTAACGACGCCTCGTGGTGGCTTAGTGGTGGCTTAGTGGTGGCTTAATAAGGCGTTAATCAACAGATGTGCTATTGGACTTTTTGGCAGTCAATATAATCGTAAAGCAAACAGGTCAACGATGAAAAATAATACCAACACTAAATTTACCCGTAGTATTTTTGGCAGAATGATACTCTTTGGTATTGTTCCTACTGTACTGATATTATTGTTCATTATTATCTTTGCCACCGCGACCAATTATTCAGCGGCGCTGGTCGCCAATGAAAACTTTCTCAAAGGCATTGCCAGCAAGGTCGCTGCTGAGGTTGAACGGGCCAATGCCCATTCTGTGGTGGTGGCCAAAACGATGGCTCACGCCCAAGAAAATGGCTTGTATGGCAATAGAATTGCCTCAACCGCTTATGCTCGCCAAATCCTGGTGGCATTCCCTGAATTCACCGGCACGTGTTTTTGTTACGAACCCAATGGCGACCAAAATGACCTGCAATACCTCAGCTCTGATAAAGGCAAAACCATCAGCAAAAACGCGCTGAATAAAGAAGGGCGTTTCATTCCTTACTGGTATCGAGGCAATACCGCCAAAGATAAAGACACCTTGTTTATCGACAATCTGCTCGATATGGACACCAGCCTCTATTACCAAGGCAATAAAGAACAATTCCTTAAACACCAAGTCTCGATGCCGATGATCACCGAACCCTACATCTATGAGGGCAAGATGATTATGGAACATACCTATCCTATCATTATTGATGGCCAATTTAAGGGCGTTTCCTGCATCGACCGTTCACTTAATGCCATTTTGGCGTTTGTTAAGCAGATTAAAGACCGTGAAAAGGTCGATATATTTCTGATCAGTCGATTGGGCAAGTTTATATCGGCAACTTCTGATAACGCCAGCCAGTTGGTCACCAAGGCGATTGCTGATACACCTTATCGCGATTTATTTGGTCAGTATTATCGTCAAAAAGACCCAGATTTGTTGGCGCTTGCCGAAGATCCGCTCGATCATCAGCAATATTATTTTGGCAGCGCTTTGGTTGAAACCGGCAGCTGGACCGTTATCGTCCGTAAATCCGAAGAAGCAGTACTCGCCCCTATACGTAACAATGCCTATTCACAATTGGGTTTTGCCTTGCTGGGTTTGTTAATCATCAGTATTTTCTCCTTTAAAACCTCTCGTTCAATTTCTCTACGCATCGGCAATGCTGCAAAGGCTGCTGATTTACTGGCGTCAGGGGGACTGTCAAAAGATATTGATTTAGATTCAGACATTGATGATGAAATTGGTCAAATGAATGATAGTTTTAATAAGGTGATGGAACGTTTTTGGGCATTGACCGATGTCTGTGTCAGTATTTCAGAGGGCGATTTTAGCAAGACTGTCGAAGTGAAAAGCGATCGAGATATTCTCTCTGAAGCCATTAACAGTATGAGCAACAAACGTCGCCAAGCAGAAGAAGCGCTTAAATCTGCGCAAAATAAGGCCGAGGCAGCCAATACAGCCAAAAGCGTTTTCATTTCGAGTATGAGCCATGAAATTCGTACTCCGTTAAATGCAATTATGGGTTACAGCCAAATATTGGAGCGCTCAGAGGGTCTCAGCGAACAACAACGAGTTGATATCGTCGCCATTTATCGCTCAGGTAAACACCTGCTCAGCATCATTAACGATATTTTAGACTTTTCTAAGATTGAAGCTGGTAAAATGGAATTACATCCAGCAGATTTCGACCTACAAAGCATGATTCAAGACTTGTTTGTTATCTTTACCATGCGTTGCGAAGAAAAGGGCCTATCGCTTAAAATCGAAGGACTTGATGACCAAGAGAAAATCTATGTCAGAAGCGATTCAGTAAAATTACGTCAAATTCTGGTCAATTTAATCGGCAATGCGGTGAAGTTTACCGAGCAGGGCACGGTCACACTGTTGATCACGCCTTTGGCTGATAATGCTTATACCTTTGAGGTGAAAGATACTGGCCCGGGCATTGCCGAAGAAAAACAGACCTCTATTTTCAAGGCATTCCAGCAAGATGAAGAAGGCATAAAACAAGGTGGCACCGGGCTGGGATTAACTATCTCCAAAACACTGTTACATCTGCTGGAGTCTGATTTGAATATGGAATCAGTCTTTGGTCAGGGCAGCCGTTTTTATTTCACCCTGGTTTTGGCGCCTGCCCGTCAGGAAGAGGCTGTCAGCAACAGCCCCTTTGCCCAAGTGAGCAAGTTGCTACCAGGGCAAAGTGTTAAAGCCATTCTCATTGATGACGTACAAGAAAATCTCGATGTGCTTGAGCGTGTACTCACTGAAATTGGTGTTCAATGTGTCAAGGCTGATAATGGTGAAGGTGGACTGGCACTGATTCACCATTTTGAGCCGGACATTGTTTTTTCTGATTATCATATGCAAGGGGTAGATGGTTTAGAAGTCACTCGCCGGATCAGAAAAGATCACGACGAGCACAATATTAAAGTGGTGATGATATCGGCTTCGGTATTTGAGCATCATCAGCAAATGTATCGCGAACAAGGGGTCGATGGTTTTGTTGGCAAACCTTTTGTCCGAGAAGACATATTTGAGGTGATGGCACAGTTGCTTGACGTTGAATATCAATATAATCTAGAGGCTGACTTACGCCCCAGAGAGCAGCGAGTGATGGGCCTAGACATTTCCTGCATCACTTTACC
This sequence comes from Phenylobacterium sp., assembly GCA_047617105.1. Lineage (GTDB taxonomy): Bacteria > Pseudomonadota > Gammaproteobacteria > Enterobacterales > Alteromonadaceae > JABSOG01. Next base: position 22,658 of record JBLGCB010000041.1, read on the forward strand.
GGAAGAACTGCTCAACACTATCATCAATGCGGCCAAGTCGGGGCAAGTCACCAAGGTTGAGGAATTTATTGAATACCTTGATTCAGAAAGTTTGGTGGCAGACAATTTATTGCAACACCTTAAAGGCTTAGCAGAAGATTTGGACCTTGATGGTATTTTGAATATAGTCGAAAAGATTAGAACCAGCGAATCTTAGAAACTTATTGGCAGGCATTGACGGATTGAGGAACACGATTGGATACCGATAAATTAAGTCATATGAAAGTACTGATCGTTGATGATCAGTCTGATAACCTGAAAGTATTGTACAATACACTGAGAACGGCAGGTTATGAAATATCGCTAGCCAAAACAGGCCAGCAAGCGCTGGATCATATTCGCCAGCATCAACCTGACTTGGTATTGCTGGATATCATTTTGCCTGATTTCAGTGGTTTCGATATTTGCCAGCAAATCAAAGCAGATGATAACACCCGTCACATCCCTGTCATTTTTATATCCGCACGTTTAGACAGTAAAGATGTGATCAAAGGTTTTGACGTCGGTGGTGTTGATTACATCAGAAAACCCTTCGTAGAAACGGAGGTTTTGGCCCGGGTTAAAAATCACCTGATGCTTAAAACCTTGCAGGAAGACTTGGAGCAACAAGTCGAGAAAAGAACCGCCGCATTATCAAAAGCCAAAGGCCTTGCCGAAGCCGCCAGTCAAGAAAAATCCCGTTTTTTATCACGCATGAGTCATGAACTCAGAACCCCGTTAAATGCGATCCTCGGTTTTGCCCAACTTCAGAAAAAACATATCAATAGTGAAAGTAAAGTATTAACCACCAGTCAACAATATATCCTAGAAGCGGGTTATCATCTATTAAGTCTAGTGGATGATATGCTGGATATCAGTAGCATCGAGAATAACAAGCTCAAATTAACCCTACAAGACATCGCGATTGATCAGATAATCGAAGCGGCCATTCATTTGGTCAAAGAGCAGGCCAACCAAGCGGGAATATCCATCGACTACCAGCGTTCATCTTTGAGCATTGTTGCTGACAAAACCCGCTTTCAACAGATAATAATGAACCTATTGGTCAACGCCATAAAATATAACCGTGAGCAAGGGTCAATAAATGTCGAAGTTAACATCATTGAAGGTGGGCAAGTTCAAGTAAACATTAAGGATACCGGGGTTGGTATTTCAAATGAGGATCGCGACAAATTATTTAACCCCTTCACCCGGCTTGATTATGCTGAAGAACATGAGATACAAGGGGTTGGCACGGGTTTGTCACTGTCAAAATACTTGGTAGAGGCGATGGACGGCAGTATTGGCTTTGATAGCCAGCTTGGCGTCGGTAGTGTATTTTATGTTCGTCTGCCGTTGGGGAAATCTGTAAAGCAAGAAGTAAATCTTGCGGTTCAAACAACGCAGGTAGACAATGAAAGTGCTTTAACGGTCATGTATATTGAAGATAACGCGCCTAGCCGGATACTGATGGAAGATATCACCGACGGTTATGCCAATATTACTTTACTGACCAGTAACACCGCAGAGCAAGGGATTGACGCAGCAAAGAACCAGCACCCGGCATTAATATTTATTGATATTAACCTGCCGAAAATGAGTGGTTTGAGTGCGGTAAAAATATTGAAGACGATGTTTGATCATAAAGTTGAAATCATCGCATTGAGCGCCGACGCCATGCCGACGCAAATTAATATTGCCATGGAAGCAGGGTTTGATGATTATATTACCAAGCCGATTGATATAAAAGAGATTCGGGCTATCTTCAACAGATTGACCAAATCGATCGACTAAAAGTGAACTTACGAACCGTCACAAAATAGCTTTTCTGCTAATGACCGTTATTGTTCAATTCCCAACACTCGTTGAGAACTGAACAATAAAAAGTCAATTAGACTAATTGACGCAAGCTTCAGGCCGAGTCAATACTCTGCCTTCAACCGCGCTGGCCAATACATCTAGGCTGACACAATCAATACCATCATTGCCAAACAAATCGATTGTATTGGCTTTGCTCAATTCAAACAACGCGCTGATGTCGGCGAATTGATTATGGCGTAACGACAACGTGGTTAAATGACTCAAACGACGCAACGGCTTGATAGCAACAATTTGATTATTGTCTAACGCAAGAGACGTCAGTGCTGTCAGCTTTTCTATACCATTAAGGGTTTTCACTGTTTGCCCCTCACAAGATAAACCCTCGACCTGATTGGCGGTGATCCAGCCGTTGTCCAATGCAGCCTCGACCACACAAGACGCCAGCGCGCTGTCACTAAAGTGAATTTGGCCAATGTTAATACAACTGCTTGGTCGCACAATCGTTGCCTGATGCAAGCTAGATTCTAACGCATTGATATCAACACAAGCGATATCATCATTGCCAACCAACTTGATGCTGGTCGCCAAATTTAAATCGAACAATGCTGAAATATCACTGATATTGTTATCTTCCAACTCCAATTTTATCAATTGATTAAACCCAGCCAACAACGAGATATCGCTAATGTCATTACCAGATAGATATAAGCGTTTAAGTTTGTTGAGTGGTTTCAGCGCGGTGATATCAGTAATCAGGTTGTCGCGTAGATACAGTGCAGACAAGTGCTCTAATTCAACCAAAGCATCCAATTGGCTGTCAGTCAGCTGATTATTGGCCAAGGTCAAAGTCGTCAACTGGCTGAAATTGGCAACCACCGCAATATTCTCTAGCTGGTTTTTGCTCAGCTTCAAGGTCGTTAAGGCCGTTAATCGATTTAAACCACTGATATCCGCAACCTTATTTTGACGAAGATCCAGCTTGGTTAACTCTATCAACGAACTCAATGGTGCTAGGTCGCTAAGTTGATTGTTGTTCAGTGTTAATGCAGTTAAATGGATAAAATAGTCAAGCCCAGTCAAATCATCAATAGCTTGGCCAGCACAGCTTAACTGTGTCACTTCACCCACTGTATACCAATCGTTTTGCGTGGCGGCTTCAAGTACACATTGACGCAAATCATCATTGGCAAAAGGTACCTCAGTGATCGCAATGCCGCTACCATGACAATGTTTTGGTCGGGTAATGTCTGAATCGGTTAACGCCCCAACCAAGTTGTCTAGCTCAACACAATCAATGTTATTGTTTTCTAATAAGTCAATTTTGGCGGTTTGGGTTAAATTGAACAATCCGCTGACTTGACCAATTCGATTGTTATTCAAATCAATTTCATTCAGTGAAGTGATGTTGCCCAAAGGCTCAATATCAACAATTAAATTATTGCCCAGTGACAAACTGGTCAATTGGCTTAACTGACTCACCGCAATAACATTATCGATAGTATTACTGGCGAGGTCCAGCTCAGTAAGCGCGGTTAAACTGCTCAGAGCGGTGCTGTCAACTAGCTTGTTTTGACTTAGGTCCAATTGGCTTAATTGGCTCAAACTTGCCAGCAATTCAATGTCTGTCAGTGCATTATTGTTAAGTATCAAGCTTTTCAATGCAGTAAAACGTTCAATACTGGCCAAATCACGAATACCTTTGCCTGAACAATCCAACGACACCACTTCACTGATTTGTGTCCAGTTATGGGTTGCAGCAGTGTCTGCGATACAAGTGGCCAAGAATTCATCTGCAATGGTTAATTGCGCAATCAGGGTAAAGCGAGTCTGATTCGAGTCCAATGGAAAATCATCAGCAGCATCAAGTACACCATCGTTATCATCATCAGTATCGGCATTATTGCCAATACCATCGCCATCGGTATCGGCTATCTCAGTTGAATCCAATGGAAAGGCATCAAGCGTATCAGGGATACCATCGTTATCATCATCAAGGTCGGCGGTGTTGCCAATGCCATCAAAGTCAGTATCGACTTCACCCTCAAACAGCGTGACTGTCGCTTGCTGCGTGCCACCCTCATAGGCGTTGCCACCACTCACTACCGCCACATCAATAATAATACTCTCGGCATCTTCAACAACCGTATCGACAATGGCGGTAAGATTGATGATGCCAGTCGTTTCACCTGATTTGATGGTCAATTCAGACGATGCGTTATAATCGCTGCCATTGGCTGCGGTGCCCGAATATACTAGGCTGACAACCACATCTTCATAAGAGACTTTATCCAACTGAGCAGAGATAACCGCAGCGCCAGCAACCTCCCATATAGCCGCAGTATCGACATTGAGGCTGACTTGGCTGATATCGTCATCAAGTATGGTCAATGAACTGCGTTGAAAACCATTTTCAGCGGCGTTGCCACCACTGATACTATCGATATCGACCACCAGCGTTTCTAATCCTTCGATAGCCAAATCTTGCTTGGCGGCAATGATTGTGGTACCAAGTGTTTGTCCAGCAATGATAGTAATTGTCTCGGCGACTATGGTGTAATCGGTGCCATTGGTGGCGGTACCGGCAAATGTCAGACCCACCGTAACATCTTCGAAGGTGGCACTGTCCAATGAAGCGATTATGGTGCTGAAACCACCCGCTTCGGTCAAGATATCAGGACTTGCCTGTAAAGAAACCAACACCGAATTGAAATCGTCATCGGCAATCGTCACTGTTCGCTGTTGCGTGCCATCTTCGCTGGCACCTGCCCCCTTAACGGTGGCGATATCGATAATAATGGTTTGTGGACCTTCAACCTCGGCATCTTGATTGGCCGTCAGTATTGTTGTTGCAGATTTTTCACCTGCCGCAATCACAATCACTGTCGATAGTGGGGTGAAATCGGTGGTAAAATTACCAACTATTTCGTCATCAAGCTCATAGGTCGCGGTACCGGAGAAACCTAGCTGAACCACAACATCGGCGATGGTAACGTTATCCAGTGTTGCCGTCACGGTGCTGATACCACCCGCTTCGGCCATCGTGTCAGTGCTGATGGCCAATGAAACCAAAACAGGTTCAAAATCATCATCGGCGATCGTCACGGTTTGCAGTTGCATGCCGCCAAGCTCACTGACATTTGGCCCAGTGATACTTTCAATGTCAATAGTAATGGTTTCAACACCCTCAATGACGCTATCCTGACTGGCGGTAACCGTGGTGGTGCCTCTTGTTTTACCTGCGGTAATAAGGATAACCCTTGATTGTGCAGAGTAATCAGCACCATTGATGGCAGTACCAGAATAACTTAGGTTGACGAACACATCCTCAACGGTGGCACTATCCAATGTCGCTGCGATGATACTAACGCCGGCGTCTTCAGTGACAGAGCCAACATTGGCGCTCAACGAAACAAATACTTGGCTAAAGTCGTCATTGACAATGGTCACGGTTTGGCGTTGAGTGCCATTTTCACTGGCATTTGCACCGGTAACACTGTTGATATCGATGATAATGGTTTCATCATCTTCAATGTCGGGATCGTTAATGGAAGTCAGGGTGGTTTGACCGGTGGTTTGACCCGCCGCAATAACCAGGGTATTTGATGATGCAGTGTAATCAGTGCCGTTGGTAGCGGTACCCGAATAGGCCAAGTTTACCGTGACATCTGCGGTAGTGACACTATCCAATGTCGCTGTAACGGTGCTAACAGCATTATATTCACCCAAACTTGCAGGACTAACCGCTAACGAAACCACCACAGCATTAAAGTCATCATCGATAATTGTCAGCGTTTGTTGCTGTATACCATTTTCATTAGCATTGCCGCCACTGACACCGGATATGTCAATGATAACCGTTTCATCCCCTTCAACAAGGGTATCTGGATTTACGCTCAACGTCATCGAAGCCACTAAATGTCCTGCGGCTATGGTGATAGACCCAGCATTTAAGCTAAAATCGGTGGTTGTCGCTGAACCTGTAAAAGCAAAATTGACAGTCACATCCTCATAGGTGGTTTTATCCAACGTCGCAGTGATCGTGCTTGACCCACCAGACTCCGACACAACAGCATTATTCACGCTGAGACTGACGTTAGTGACGTCATCATCAGCAATGGCGACCGTTTGCTGCTGTGTGCCATTTTCTGTTACGCTACCACCAGTGATACTGGTAATATCAACAATCACCGTTTCTGTTGTTTCAACACTGGTATCTTGGATACTCTCCAATGTGGTAGAACCCTGAAGTTGTCCGGCTGTAATAACAATCGCAGCTGCTGGTGTCTTGTAGTCAGCGCCGCTGGTTGCAGTACCTGAATAGCCCAAAGCCACGGTTACATCTTCAAATGAAACATTGCTCATGGTGGCTGTCACCGTACTGATTCCAGATGCTTCAGAAATGGATGTAGTGTCTACACCCAGGGTCACTGAAGAGTGGCCAGTAGAGGACCAGCTACCCGAATAAACGTTTGAAGCA
>JBLGCB010000042.1:0-28632 GCA_047617105.1 Phenylobacterium sp.
TTTTCAACAGCATATGCCCAGTCTTCATGGTCTAGGATTTGTATCCGCTCACTAATGCCTGCAATGGCTGGTGCGGTTTTTAGCACATTAATGGCATCCATGCTGGCCGGGCGGTCAAACAAGCCAAGTATATGAAGAATATCGAGTTCTGGGCTATTCTTATCCTCAAGCCAATCATGGTAAGACGCCATCACCTTTTTGGCATGTCTGCCTTGTGGCCGTTTGCTAATGTAAGCAGACATTTGATCTCTTTGACCAATATCCCCTTGGTAGACGGTTTTAATATAACTACCCAACAAAGCCAGTGTCAGCGCATGACCTTCAACTTCTTCTACTGCTTTGACCATTTCAGCCTTTGGCCCTGACACCCGATTGTTTGCCAGCACTTGTAAACCCGCTTCAATGCTCAATTGTTCTAGGGGATAGTTAGGGCAGTTAGTCGATTGCAACTCAAATACTTCTACCCTTGAGGTGATAACACATAATCCAGGCAGGTTAAAAGCCAGATTCTTTAGCAATGCCGCCAGTGACTGGTCTTTTAATCGCCCTTGCAAATCTCCCGGCGGATATTGCATTGGCTCTAGTCCATCTAAAATCAGCAAGGTTTTGCGTGCACTGAACAATTTGGCCAGTTGTAAACCTTGGTCGTGTGGAGAAGTAGGTCTATCACCAGTGTATTGTAAAAACTGATAGGCCTGATTGATAAAGTGCTCCGCGGAAACATGGCGTTGATTGCTGCTGCCTTGAGAATAAAATGAATGGGCAAAAACCTGTGCTGCACCTTTAAAACCATTTTCATCCATATGGTTGAGCCAGTGATTTATTAATGATGATTTACCAACGCCACCCCAGGCGATAAAACTGATAACACGGGTATTGTGGTCTTGCCATGATTTATTAAGCTGTTCGATTTCTTTTTCTCTGCCGACAATTGTGCCTGTTGAAACTGGCATGGCTGATAGATCGATTTGAAGAGGTTGTTTCGCAGTATCCGGTTCAAAACCCTGTTCAAAAAACGCCCCTGGGTCAGGCAAATCGTCAACGGGTTGATGTTTGCCCAATGGTGCAGCTTTGGCCTGGTGTTTGTTATCAAGCTTACGTTTGAGGTTGGCAAAACCAGCTTCGTCTTGAACCAGATAAAAAGTATCACCACTAACCAAGTCTGGAATGTACTGTTTGTTATCGACATCAAACAGCACAGGCAAGAATTTGGTATTACGGCTGGCGCTCTTGGAGGTAATGTTATAGATGATGTTGTAAATCACTTTACCTTCAAAACGACAACCGAAACCCAGACCTTCTTTCTCTTTGCCCATCACCCGTTTTTTATAGGTTTCAGTGCAAATCAACAATACGAAATCAGCATCATCCATGCCGTTGTTCATCCACAACGGCCAGCCTTCTGGTGGGTCACCAATCTGTTGATCAATCATTACCTCATAGCCGTGGTCACGCAAAAGGTTGGCAAATTGCAGCACCTTTTTGGCATGGGCTTCGCTGTCATGGCTGTAGCTGATAAATACTTTTATTGGCGTTGGCATAGGTTCTTTTTAATACTTCAGAGCGTGGTTAAAGATTAGGACATAAATAGTGGTTAAGCCAATATCACCAATTCACCTCACCAGCCAATCCGCTTTTTCAACACTACAATCGCCCGCTTATGCAATTGAGACACTCGGCCATTAGACAATTCCAGCAACTCGGCAATTTTACCAAACGACAATTGGGCAAAATAATACAAGCGGATAATACTTTGCATCGGCTCCTCAAGCCGTTGGGCATACTCTCTGATGCGGGCACTGATGGTGTTGATCTCCGGCGAACTGTAGAAAGTGCCTGTCAGTTGGGTCAGGTCACTTTCGGGTTCTTTTAGCAAGTAATCGACCGACAAATCCATCACCAATGACACCAGTTCAGCCACAGGTTCACCGCTACTGCTATCACCTACAAGCGCTCCCTCTTGAGCTGAGGGCACAGCCGTTTGGTTAAGGGTTTTTCCATGCCTTGCATAATACGCCGAGACTTCACTGATATGTGGCAAGGCAGAAAATATCGCCCCACGCACCCGATGAACCGCATACGATTTAAAGGTGACATTATGAGTAAGGCTAAAACCTTCTATCGCTTTGAGCATTCCTTCAAAAGCCCATTGCTGGTACTCCTGTAATTCTAGCCCGTTGATGGACAGTTGGCGGTATAAGCGCACCGCTTCAAATTCTGCCCAACGCTGGTAATGGCCAAATAGCTGATCACGGGATTCAATATCACCTTGTTCAGCATAACGTTGCCAACATTGCTGCTCTTGTTGCGGCGTCATCAGGCTAATATCTGGCGTTAACTAAAGCTGCTGATCAGCGCTTCGGTGATCAGCGCCCAGCCGTCAATCACCACAAACAGCATAATTTTTAACGGCAAAGCGATGGTGATAGGCGGCACCATGATCATGCCCAGCGACATTAAAATACTCGCCACCACCAAATCAACCAGCAAAAATGGCAAGAAGATCACAAACGCCATTTTAAACGCCGTGGTCAGTTCACTGAGCATAAAAGCCGGGATAAGTTTGGCGGTGCTAATATCATTGGCCGAAGCAGGAACCGGGGTGTTCGACACTTTGAGGATCACCGCAAAATCTGCCTCTCGAGTTTGGTGGATCATAAATGCCCGCAGCGGCGCTTCAATCCGGGTGATAGTTTCATCCAGCGTGATTTGCTGCTGTAAATACGGCGTGATGGCGTTTTTTTCGATCACCTCTATGGCCGGGGCCATGGTGAAATAGGTCATAAATATCGCGAGGGTGATCAGCACCGCATTCGGCGGGGTTTGTTGCACCCCCAACGCTTGGCGCAACATCGATAATACGATAATGATGCGGGTAAACGCGGTCATAGAGATAATAAACAACGGAATAAATGACATTAGGGTCATCATGCCGACCACTTTTAATTCGGGTGCCAAATCATCCAATAACGGTGACTGTTGTAACTGGCCAATGATGCCCATATTTGCCGAGGAGCTTGCCGCGAATAGGTTTAGCGTGGCATTAAGACTATTGCTGATCATCACTGGCCTCGTTTTTTTGCTCGCCTTTTACAGTTAACTCAATCAGTCCTTTATCGCTTTCGAAAAGGTTATATTGCTGACCATCAATGCGCAGTTGATACAACTTGGCCTGACGCGATAGGTTTATCTGATTAAAACTCAGGTCACTGTTTTTGTTTGATTGGCCGACTCTTTTTGCCAGTGCTGCCACCACAACTAGCAAGCCGCAAAACCCGCCCAGCACCAGCCATTGCCACAGTGCCACGGTATCAGTGGTTTTAAATCCTATGGTCTCCATTACGCAGTGATCTCTGCCAGTGCGGTGATTTCAAAGCCATAGTGATCATCTACCGCCACCAATAACCCCTCGGCCACCAGTTGCTGGTTAAAGCACAATTTAATCGGCTGATTCACTTGCGTGTCTAATTTAACCACCTCGCCAACTTTAAGGTCATAAAGCTGTTCAACAGACATCACCAGCTGCCCCAGTTCAACGTTTAAGTTCACTGGCAAATTGCTGATCAAAGCGATGTTGTTGCTGTCGATTAGTGGTTTTGGGTCGTTTTCAGGCTGGTCTGCGACTTCGCGCTCTATTTCGCTTAGCTCTACTTCATTTATGTTACTCATTACTTACTCCTGCTTCTCTATACCTGTCAGATACATCGCTTTGTGGCCTTCACTTTTCACCAAATGCCCAGCCAGTCGCCATTGCTCCTCGTCGGGGCCGGCCAATAGCGGCTGGTTAATTTGCTGTTTTAATGGGATCACATGCCCCGGTTGCAATGCCAGTAACTGCTTAACCGTCACCGCTTCGCCTGCTAGGGTTAAGGGTATGGTCAACGTTTGTTGCGCCACCATCTGTTTCAATGATAGTGCTGGATATAGTGCTGTAAACTCTGCTGTTGTTTGCTTTAACGTTATAAATCGCTGTAAATACGCCGCGCCAACCAATATCACCAGCGATAACCCTGCCAGTATCAGCTCAATTCGACAGACATAAGACTGGTTGATATCATTCGTCCGAGCGGGCAAAACCTCGCTGATTTGCAACACCTCAGCCAATTGCGCGGTCATTTTTTGGCCAACAAAAGCCACCAGTTGATGGTCTTGATCAGCCGCTTGACGACTAAAAAAATCCAGTGCGGTATGAGGCAAAGCATCCACTGAAACATCCACCAAATAACAACACAGCGCATTGTCACGCAACACGATTTGCTGACCACTCAGCTGTTGTTGCTTTGCAGCAAATAACTGACCATTAAACTCAACTCGCTCAAAACTCAGTGTCTGCTCATCACCAAACCTATCGCCAAACCACTGACTAAACCAGGGTTGCAACCGGGTTTTAAGGTCAGCAACAAATGCGGTTTGCTGTGCCACAGTAAGCACACCTGAATAAGCCTGTTGTTTTACCGGAAGTACCATTAACGTCCCCTGGTGCTGTCATACAGTTGTTCGAGCATTTGATTGGCAACATTGAGAATTCTTGAGCTGGCCTGATAACCGCGCTGAATAATGATCATATCGGCAAATTCGCGAGACAAGTCGACGTTAGATAACTCAATACTTTGCGCCACCAGCGATCCCAAACTGTCCTGCCCCGGTTGGCCTAAGCTTCTGCCTGAAACATCACCGGCGCTAAATATGCTGCCATCGACCAGTTTAAGCGCGCTATCATTGGTGAAATTGGCCAGCGCCAAGACTGGACCATCATTCACCTTGCCATTGTTGTAGCTCAGTTTAAGCACCCCATCGGCGGCAAAGTTAATCCCGGTTAACACCGCGATAGGCGAACCATCGGTGACGGTGCCCTGCAAGGTCGAGGTGGTGCCCGCATCGGTGGAAGTCGAGCCAGTAATATCTCCGCTGGTGCCAAAGTTCAGCGCCACGGTCGATGTCCCGCCCAATGAATCTGTTAGGTTAAAGCTTAACCCGGTGAAACCCGCCAATGGGGTGCCATCAGTACCAAAGCGAATTTCAGCAGTATTGGTGGTAATGGCGACGCCATCTTTATCGGTCACTGCGACAGTCCAACTGCCCGCCAAAGTAGCTTCTTCATTGGTGAACTTAAGGTTCACTTCTACCGCTTCGCCAAGTGCGTTATAGACCGTCAGCCCGTTAATGCTGTGTTCGGCTGCGCCCTGAGACAGGTTGCCGCTAAAGGTCACTTCGCTGGTCGATTCTGGCGCAAGCGCCCGGTAAGTGCTGATGTCTAGTGATTCAATCTGGCCATTGGCATTTATCGCCCCAACCTCTAAACCGCTAACGCTGTCGGTTAAGATGCCTTGGTCGTTAAAGGCAAATTGACCCGCGCGGGTATACAGCAAATTATCGCCATCTCGCAGCACAAAAAACCCATTACCGGCAATCGCCATATCGGTAGCGTTACCTGTCTGGCGCACATCCCCTTCGCTAAAGCGGTAGCCCTGACCGGAGACTTGGGTACCATAACCCGTGCCCTGATCGCCACTGCTTAAGCTACGATAAAACGTGTCTTGACCGCGAAAACCCGGCGTATTCATGTTGGCGATGTTATTACTCACCGAATCGAGGTTTTTCGAGAACGAAAACAACCCCGATAACCCGGTAAAAAATGCTTGAAACATAGTATTTGCCTCGTTAATTGTAAGTTTTAAGTCACTACTGAACGATTCTGATTTGACTTAGGGAAACGTCGCTTAGGAATTCGTTAGTATCGCTTTTAAGGGTCAACGTTGCCCCCTGTGACGAATAATGTACCGCTTCAATCGTTCCCCTGAAGCGCACGCCGGTATCGCTATCGACATCAGCCGATTTGCCAATCAGCGATAACGCCTGATCAGATGAATTCATCGCCAGTAAGTTGGTCAGGCTTTCGTTTGACAGCCGACTTTGTTCCAGCGATGAGAATTGTGCCAACTGCGCCAAAAACTCGCGGTTATTGAGCGGCTCCATCGGGTCCTGATAATTCAGTTGGGCCAAAAACAGTTTGATAAAATCTTCCTGCGAAATGGCCGAGTTCGATGTTGCTGCCGCACTGGTGGTGATATTGCCGCCGATGCTGGTTATTTCCATTGGGTGTCCTCTTGTTTTTCTAGCATTGATGGGTTTCGCTCCGCTCTACACCATCCTACGGTAACGAATTTAATTTATTTCCATTTATGATTACGTTATTTAAACCACCAAAATGACGATCCAATTTATCCACCAGTTCGCTGATTTGTTCGCTCGACATAAAATAATCGCGTAACCACAGTTTTTGCTGCTGTGATGAATAACCCATTCGGTGAGGCAATATGATGGTCTGCATCCATGTGGCAGGCTCAACTGTCGCGGCTTGTTCAGCTTTTATTCGGCTCTGTTCGCGTGTTTGTTCAACTTGCACCTGCGCCGTAGCTGCCATTGTCATTGGTCTTGGGGTTACCGTTATATTGGCTAAATGTGGCTGACTGTTTATAGTATTCAACCTTGTTTCAACAGTCGATTTCTGGATTGCTGATACAGGGCTTAAACTGACCAAATCGACAGCAGATTGATTGACAGCATAACCTTGGGATAAATCACCGCTGGCCACCGCAGACCATAACACCCGCTTTTGAATGATGCTTTGAGCCTGGTTTTGCGGCGAAGCTGAGGGGTCAGTCAAATTGATGCTGCTGGTCATGATCACCTGAACATTAGCTTTAACTTCTACCTTAACTTCTACCTTAACTTCTGGCTTAACTTCTACCTTCACCACGGGCAAAATCTCCGGGGTGGTCAATATCAGGGGTTGTTTAATCACCTCATCCGGCACTGGTATCACGGGGTTAAGATTCACTGGTTGGACTAAGGCAGACATTGGTTCAACAACAGGCCCAACAGGCTGAGTAACATCTCGCTGATTCACCATCGGCTCCAGCACTTCAACCTCCGACACCCCAACCTCCGACAAAAGCAACTCAGGCAACGGCTGTTCAAATAAGTCTAATGTTGCCAGCCGTGCACTGACCAAAGGCTGTGTTAGCGGCATCGGTTGATAGACTTGCAACCATTGCTGTCCGGCGAGCATGGGTTTATTGGCTGGCGACTGCTCAGGTTTTAGCTCAGGTTTTAACTGGGAATTATCCATCGTTAAAACCTTTAACGACTCAGTTCCAAGACCTGCAAACAAATCAAAATCCAGCACCGACGACGCTTTAAGGCCAACATCTAACAAGCCTGAACCAGGCGCAACCCCAGGCTGCAACAATAATAGTGGTAATGACATTCGTTATTCCTCCTTCATATTCGTTGTTGTTGCCCGGCGGATATCGCTTATCGCTTCATCCATTTGTTGGTCGACCACATTAATCATTTGGCCCCTAGTATTGACGATTTTATCCGCCACCAACTGGTTGGTTTTTTTCAGCTTAAGCACGGTGTTAAGCTGTTCATCGACCAGCTGGTTTTGCTGTTGTAGCTGTAATTCGGTTTGCTGTTGCTGGCGCACCAACTGACCGACATACAAGGATTGGCTGGCCATCAATTCAGGCACCAGTACGTTATTTGACGGCACCGCCAACTCAGCCAGTTTGGCTTGGCTACGCAACAAGTCTTGCCGCAAGCCGTGCTGGCGCTGCTGTACTTTGGCCAACTCGCTGGTTGAATCATGCAGCCGCATATCACCAACCTTTTGCAACACTCGAAAGTTTTGCAGTTTACGGCTTAAGTAAGGAATTTTGTTTTTCATTGTGTTAAAAGCCTACCTGAGTCAAACCTAACCACGCGTCGTCCAACGACACCGCAACACCTGCATCTTGAGATAAAAAGTTCATCAGTGATTGCCACTGTTTTACCAACTGCGTCTGAGTGGCGTTGTCTTGGCTAAAGGCACCAATTTCAATCAGTTCGCGGCTGTCTTGGTATTTCGCCAACACCACTTTGGCCTTACGAGTCAGGGCAATTTTTTCAACATCGTTTAAGCGGTTAAATAGCCGACTGGTGCTTTTTAACACGTCAATGGCCGGGTAATGCCCTCTTTCGGCCAGCTCTCGGGTCAACACGATATGGCCATCTAAAATCGCCCTTAACGCATCCACCACCGGGTCGTTAAAGTCGTCGCCTTCGACCAAAATGGTGAATATGGCCGTGATAGCACCGCGATCATTAAACTGACCACAACGCTCAACAATATCTGGAATGGCCGCAAACACCGAGGTGGTATAACCCTTGGTGGTCGGCGGCTCGCCAATCGCCAGCCCCACTTCTCTTAATGCCATGGCAAAGCGGGTGATCGAATCCATGGTAAACAACACATCCCGCCCCTGGTTCGAAAAGTATTCGGCCATGGCACAGGCGGTGTATACTGCATGGGCACGCACCAACGGCGGCTGCTCTGCGGTGGCTGCCACCACAATCGACTTTTTCAGCCCCTCGGGGCCGAGGGTATCGTTAACAAATTCTTCGACTTCACGGCCCCGCTCACCAATCAGCGCAATGACATTGATTTGCCCTTCGAGGTTTTTACACACCGACGACAACAAGGTACTTTTACCCACCCCACTGCCAGCAAACAAACCAATGCGCTGACCTTTGCCCAAGGTGATAAAGGTATCAATGGCCTTGATGCCCACTGGCACTACCTCGGTAATTCGTTTGCGCGCCAGCGGGTTAATCGGCTCGCGGTAAATCGGCAAAGATGTGCTAAAGGTTATGCTTGGCCCACCGTCTAAAGGTTCACCAAAAGCATCGACCACTCGTCCTAACAGCTTTTCATCGACCCTCGCCAACGCCACTTCGCCGGTGGCTTCGACTAGGCTGCCATGAGTGATGCCGCGCACTTTTTCATAGGGCATCAATAACACTTTGCCGGGTTTAAAACCGACCACTTCGGCAACAATGGTTTTATGCCCCTGTACTGGATGAATTCGGCATAATTCACCGACAAATACGCCCGGGCAAGTCGCTTCAATCACCAACCCGATAGATTGCAATACGCTGCCATGGCGCATTCGGGTGGGTATTTTGGCCACGGCGGTGAGGTACCTTTCCATTAACAAGAGTCCATCATTTGCCTCGATACGTTTCAATTAAGGCATGAGTAAACTGGCGCAATTTCTCTTCCAGTTTTGACTCGATAGCACCACCATCAATATGAATGCGGTAGCTGCCCGGCAACAGGTTGTCTTCTTCACCGACTTTCATATTGGCGGGCAATAATGAGTCGAGTTTAAGCTCCTTAATCAAATGGCAATCGCGGCTGCTTAAATCCAATTGCCAAGTTTCTTGCCCGACAAACTCTTCGGCCAATCCTGTCACTAAGGTTGAGATATAATCACCATCACTGAGCTGAACATTAATAATTTTCAGCACCGCGCTATAAATAATCTCGAGCAAAATGGCCTCATCGGTTAACTCAACCACCATCGGCTGTTCGCTAAAGGTTTTAATCGCGTCGTTTAAGCCCTCAATCAGTGATTGTTGCTGCTCGGCGAAATCGTTTTTCATCGCTTCGAGTTGTTGCTCAGCCTGCTTTTGGCCCTCTGCAAGACCTTTTTGCTGTTCTTGGTTAACGATATGATTCAGATCATCACCAAACAGTTGCTGCAATAATTGCTCGCGCTGAGTTTTATCCAGCGTCATTAAATCGGCTGTGATGCTGTTGCTATTTACCAACGGCTTAGTAGGCGTTGGTGTAACGACTGACGCAGGTTTAACGGGTTCAGTCACCTGAGGCAAAGCAAAGCTTTTTACTGCCTGACCCGGTGTTTTTTTGATTTGGGTGAGCACACTCATCGGGCAGTTTCTCGCGGATGGTCAGCCAGATACTGTTCAACCGCCTGAATAAGCTGGGTCGGCTGTTGATGGCCTGTAGCTCTGGCAGGCTGCGCTAACGTTGGTTTGGTCTTTGAAGATTGACGCCAATAAAGCAGCAGCAAAAACAATAATATGAACATCACTGAAACAATCACTATCATCAACACGCGGTTATCAGGCGGCGTTATATCATCAACAATAATTAGCTCAGGTTCAGTCGCAACAGGCGGTGCAATCACCGCAATTGGTTTTTCTACCACTTCTGGCACCTCAACCTCAGGCTCCATAGGCTTAATAAACATCAGCCCTTCAACCGACAACCTGTCTCCCCGGTCTTCTTCAATACCCAAACCAGCGCTAATCAGCTGGCGAATCTTTTCCAGTTGTTCAACTTCAATCTCACCGACGATGGCGATAGCCACATTAAGCCGTTTAATGCCACCAGCAAACACGGTGGTTTCGCGGGTCTGATTACCGAGTACATATTCAATTTCAGATTGTTTATCTTGGTCACCAGCAGCGTCCTTTTCACCAGGCTGGTTATAATGCACCGTTTCTTTTTTGCGACTGACAAACCCCAGCGTGCCTTCATCGGCCAACAACGACTGTTCGACCTGCTTAATCTGGGTTTGACTTAATATCACCGTGACCGATACCGCCAACTGTGAAGGTTTAAAATACAGGCTCAGCAGATGCAAAGCTTTATCGCCTAACTGTTGTTCTAGCAGGCGCTGCCCTTGGTGCTCAGGTTTACCCGGTATCGCCGATTTATCCTCGTGGCTCGAAATTTTAAGTCCATCGCCATTAAGCACCACCACATTGTCCTCGCTCAACCCTTCTACCGCCGCGGCCGCCAATGCCTGGACACCCGAGATTTGGCCCTCGCTCATGGTCCCGCCGGGTTCGAAAATTAACGCCACCGATGCCCGAGCCATGGCTTTGTCGAGGCTAAATAATTTCGCTTCAGGCAACATAATAAGCACTCTGGCCTGCGCCACTTCGTGATACGCCGACAAGGTGCGTTCCAGCTCGCCTTGCAAGGCACGCTGATAAGTCACTTTTTGCGCCTGCTCGGTCATGCTGTAATCCACCGAATCAAACAACTCAAAACCCGATGACGGATGTTCGGTGGCACTGACCTCGGCCAGTTTGACTTTGATTTTATCGGCGTAAGCCAGCGGCACCGATACCACGGTGCCGTTATCGCCGAGCCGATAATCAATGTCTTCAAGGACCAACTGACGGGTGACTTTGGCCACCTGCGCCAACTTTTGATGCTGGTAAATCACCACATATTGCGGGTTTAATAACACCAGCACAACATAACCCGCCACCAGTAAAACCAGGGTCGACAGGGTCAATAACACCGCTTTTTGACCACGGCTAAGCGATTGAAAATTAAACATAAATACTACTCCGGGTTACAATTGCATCCGCATGATTTCTTGATAACCTTCTAGCAGTTTGTTTCTCACCTCAATGGCCAGTTGCAACTGCAATTTGGCTTTTTCCATGGTGATCATCACCTCATGCGTGCTAACAGGCTGATTCAGCGCCATTTTGTCAAGCTGACTATTGGCCAGCTGTAAGGTTTCATTCACCTCGCTAACGCCGCCTTGCAACAGTTGGCCAAACGACACGCCGTCGGGTCTTTCGCTATTCATTGCGGGTTGTATCTGACCTTGAGGCGCAACCTGGTCTAATGACATCAAGCCGCTCACCGCTTCTACATTCATTTACCTATCTCCATCGCTTTGGCTGCCATTTCTTTGTAGGTATTAAAAGCTTTCACATTGGCTTCATAAGCCCGTGTCGCCGAGTTTAGGGTGATCATTTCTGCCGCCAAATTCACTTTAGCGCTAAACACAAAACCATCATTGCCTGCCAGTGGATGGTCGGGTTTAAAAATCGCTTGGCTGGTCGGCCCCGGTTTGGCGCTGATATGCACCGCATCAGCCATTTGTAAATAATCCGCAAACGCCGTCGGTAGCTGATCAACCGTGACACCAACGGGTTTAAAACCGCCCTCTTTGGATGCGCTGATGATATTGGCATTAGCAATATTCAGCGCCGCCGCTTCTAATCGGGCCCGTTCATAACCCATACCAAACAGGTTAATGGCATAAATCTCTGGGGTCGCCATTAGCGTTTACCTCCATTAACGGCCACTTGCATCAGGCCGAGTTTACGGTTAAGACCTTCGGTCAATAATTTATACTTGCCCGATGCCAGCAGCAATTCGGCGCTTTGTTCATCGAGTTTGATGTCAGTACCAAACGTTAATGATGTTGCTGAACTTTTTTCGTCAGTCCAGTTGGCGCGGATATCTTGCACCAATAACTCGCGACCTAGGTCATCGGCCTGCGCTAGGGCAGAAAACAAATCGTCGAAATTGACCTTGATTTGCGCCGCCCCCGGTATATTAGCTGAAGCAATATTTGCCGCCGCCGCTTTATGCCGGGTCTGACTAATATCCATCGCCAGTTGCAGCAGGTGTAAAGTGACTTGTTCAATCATGTTTTTACTTTTCTCTTTTGCTTTTACTTCTGATTCGTAACGACAACCCGGCATGAGCAATGACATATACCTGTAAGAAAGGTTTGTCTATGACTGCAAGGTCACGCGTGGGCACAAAAAACGTGACCACCCTACGCCACTCCATAGCAAGTTTCGGGCTTAATTTGCATTCCTATCAACCTCAAATCACTGGATCACCAACTCGGCATGTAATGCCCCACTACGTTTAAGGGCCTGTAAAATCGCGATAATATCGCGGGTGCTTAATTTGAGTTTTTTCAGCGATTGCACCAGTTCAGCAATACCAGTGCCCGTCTTACTGATATAAGTCGCTTCATCTTGTTCTGACACCTTAATCTCGGTATCTGGCAATATTGCCGTGCCAATAGAGGCGGGTATTCTCCCCGCCAAACCATAGGGTTGTGAAGCGACATAGTCGGTTTTGATCACCAGTTTTAACGCGCCATGAGAAATCACCACATTGCCTATTTGCACATAGGTGCCCGAGACGATGGTGCCGGTGCGCTCATTGACCACCACTCTGGCCACCTCAGCAGGCACCACCTGAGTATTTTCAATCCGAGCAATCAGCTCAAACGGCACCGGGTCGCCACTATTGCTGATTTGGATCCGCCCGGCATGAATTGGCTCAAACTGTAAACCACCGTATTCGCTAGACAGTGACTCAATCACTCGGCTGACGGTGGTAAAATCCGGCTCGGCCAAAATCAAATGCACCGAACCATCGGCTTTGATATAACGGTTATTGATCGACTTTTCGATATTGGCCCCGCCCGTCACCCGGCCAACGGTAGGATGATTTTTTTGTATTCTATTGCCGTTGGTAGAGAATCCACGGGTAGAGAACTGATAACCGCCCACCGATACCGGCCCTTGGGCCAGCGCATAAATGCTGTCATTGGCCGCCCGCAACGGTGCCAACAATAAGGTGCCACCGGTCAGGCTGGTGGCATCACCAATAGAAGAGACAGTCACATCGACTTTGTCACCTTCTTGAGCAAACGCGGGTAATGACGCCGTCACCATCACCGCCGCGACATTACGGCTTTTAATCTCATTCGCACCAACAATCACACCGAAGTTCTCCAGCGTATTGCGCACCGATTGCAAGGTGCTGCCGCTGCGCAAGCTGTCGCCACTGCCCGCGAGACCCATCACTAAACCGTAACCCACCAGCGCATTGTCACGAACACCGTCGTAACGGGCGATATCTTTAATTCGCACCGGTCCGGCCTGGGCGGTAAATGCGACTAAACACCACAGAACAAATAGCCTTTTCATTTCAGGCCCAACCATTTAAATAACCGGGCAAAAATGCCATCTTCTTTGCCTTCTGTCACTTCACCCTGGCCAACAAATTTAATGTCAGCATCAAACAAGCGACTCGATAACAAGGTGTTATTTGAAAAGATGTCTGAACGCCGGGCCCGTCCAGTCACTTCAATGGTTTGCGATTCGCCATTGATGGTGAGCAATTGTTTGCCCTGTAACTGCAAGTTCTGGTTATCATCCACCGCAGTCACCACCACCGAGATTTGCGCCCTGATACTGCCCACCCGCTTGGTGACCGCGTTGTTATCACTTTGTGCGCCGACGCCTAGGCCGTAGTTTGTGTCATAGCTCCAACCCTTTTTGTTGATAGTCGCTCCGCCGGAAAAAGCAAATTCACTGTCTCCAGCCAAACCTGCACTGGTAGTGGCTTGGGCATTTTCAAGCACGATAATGGTCACGGTATCACCCACCACTTTGGCGCGTTTATCTGCGGTCAGGTCTTTAAAGGTTTTCTGGTCGTACAAAGAGGTTGCGTCGGCTGGCGGTTCCATCAGCACCAGCAATAGCACTACCATCAATAAGTTAAAGTAACGCATGTACCACTCCTCTTTGTTGCTTGGTTTTGGCGATGATCACCGCTTTAATCACCCCGGTGGCGTTATCGGCCTTAACGCTGATCACCTCGCCAGCGAATCCGGCTTTTAATGCGATGCCATCTGTTTCGATACGAATGCCCTGATGCTGATAGACCACGGTGATGCTATCGCCTTTGTCAATCAGCGGCGTTTTTTCACTGTTAGAGGCATCAATTAACTGACCTGCCCCAATGCTTTTTTTACTGCGGTGCTGGTTCACCCTAAAATCCAACCATTGATGCACATCGCGAAAACCCGGACTGACCCATTGATAATCAAGCTGCTGGG
The DNA here is from genome assembly GCA_047617105.1 of Phenylobacterium sp. Taxonomy (GTDB): domain Bacteria; phylum Pseudomonadota; class Gammaproteobacteria; order Enterobacterales; family Alteromonadaceae; genus JABSOG01. The sequence goes on from JBLGCB010000042.1 coordinate 14,532, forward strand.
CACTCAAGTTTTGCAGCGGTTGAATCTTTTGTCGTGTCACTGGCGCAAATACCTGTAATTGGTTAAGCCACCACAATTGCAACTCACTACCATCGCTAAGCTGATGCAACGAACTAAAACGAGACTTTAACGGCCGACTCAGTTGGCTATTGGTCACAGTCACATTAAGCGCCAAACACGAAGCCTCCCCGGCCATTGGACGCAACGATTTCAGCCGGATTTTGTCAGCGTATGGCACCAGTTGGCTTTGCAGCTTGGCCTTAACCACTTGGCTGATAACATCCATATCCAGCGGTTGGCATAACCCCAGCCAGACTTTATCAGCGCCGACAAAAGTCATATCATCACCTTTAACCAAATCTGCTGCCTGATTCCAACCTTGCGCGTTTTGCCACAAAACCGGACGCTGACGTAATTCTTTTGAACCATGTTTAACCTCAAACAAATCTTCTACCAACACGGGTAACTGGCCACGGTAAACCGATGACTTAAGGCGTAATTCAGCAGCCTGTGTCGGCAATATAAACGCCAGAGCAAGGATGATTCGTTTCATTACGGTTTAGCGTCTCAAATTATTAATAGTTTCAAGCACTTGATCAGCGACCTGGATAATCCGCGCATTAAGCTGATAACCCCGTTGGGCCAGCATCAAATCAACCATTTCTTCGGTCATCGACACATTGGATAATTCAGCAAATCCCTGTTCGATAGTACCCAAAATATTTTCGCCAGGTTTACCGACCATCACACTACCCGTCGCTTCGCTGGCACGGTATAAATTGGCACCGATTTGCTGCAAACCATCGCGATTGGTGAAATTGGCCAACTCTAACTGACCCAGTTGCGTCAGCGGTTCATCATTGCCTAACTTGACCATGACCTCACCTGAACCTGTCACCACCAGCCCTTTGGCATCAGGCGGCAATTGAATGTTGGCCGCCAGTTTTAAGCCGCTGGCGGTGGCTAAAAACCCCTGGCTATTGACCGCAAAAGAACCGGTGCGAGAATAAGCGGTGCTGCCATCTTCATTGATCACTTCATAAAACCCTTGGCCGTTAATCGCCAAATCAAACGGGTTGTTGGTTTGCTTTAAACCACCAGCGCGAAAGTCCGTTGAGGTCGAGTGAATTCTCACTCCAGCCCCTTGGGTGATGGCCTGGCGTTGTGCCAGCGGCTGGTCATTGTTAGGACCCGCCACCACCAAATCAATAAAGTTTACATCGGCTTTTTTAAACCCAGGGGTCGACGCATTGGCGATGTTATTAGAAATAATATCGAGCATTTTTTGCTGTGAATGCATCCCGGTTTCTGCGATATATAGTGACTCAATCATATTTACTTCTTTCCTAATTCATTAATGCCGACATTTAATAATTGGTCCCACGCATTGACCACTTTTTGCTGGCTTTGCAATTGACGACTGATTTCAATCATCCGCACCATCTCTTCACTCGGGTTAACATTGGCGCTGTTTAACGCCTTCTGCTGAACTCTTTGCTGTCCAGGGCCCTCGACAACGTTGAGCTGCGCCATCGGCAGCTGATATAAACCATTGCCCAGCGGTCGAATATTGCTGCTGGCCATAGGACTAACGATGCTAAAGCGATCAACTTCCACCCCGTCCAGCTTAATCACGCCTTGGCCATCAATGGTAATATCGTCACCACTGAGGTTAATTTTACCGCCTTGGCCCAACACAAAAGCACCGCTGGGATGGCGTAAGTTCTGCTCATTGTCGAGGTAGAAATGGCCGCCTCGGCTGATCACCAATTCACCACCCAGTTCAAGCTGAAAAAAGCCTTGGCCAACCACCGCCACATCCAAAACCCGGCTGGTTTCGCGGATGGTGCCACCCGTTAAGGTCACCAATTCGCCACTGGCAAGCTCATTACCTGCGCCGAGGTAATGAGCAAAAGGCACCGATTTCAAATAACCAGGGGTGTTAATGTTTGCCACGTTTTGGCTGACCACCGCCAGTTGCTTTAAGTTGTGGTCTATCGCTTGTAGCGATATGTCATAGACGTCCATAGCTAATGCTCCCGGCATTTTTCACGCTGGTAATGGTCGGTATTTCATTAATCGACAATACATGTAATTGTGGTATCACCCGCTCAATGGTCTTTTTAAAGGCAAAACGTAATGCCGGGTTGCATAACAACACGGGCTTTTTACGAATGCCCATCAGTTGCTCTGCCTGTTGGGTCAGCTGGCGGATCACCGACTCGGTTAACGCGGCCGACATCGCGATGCTGATGTTCTCGCCATCTTGTTGCACCCCGCTAATGAGTTCTTGCTCCAGCCGTGCTTCAAAGGTGATCACCTGTAATTCGCCGTCATCATCGGTCAAACCCTGACAAATCTGGTTTTTAAGCCGTTGGCGCACCACTTCAGTTAAGAAAATCGCTTCTTTGCTCACCTTGCCTTTGTCTACTAGGGTTTCGATGATTAAATCTAAATTAACAATCGGCACCTTTTCTTTCAGTAGGTTTTGCAATACCCTTTGGATATCTGAAAACGACAATACCGTCGGTATCAGCTCATCAATCATGCTGCCGTGGTTTTTATGCAAGCGATTAATCAGCGTCTCGGTTTGCCTGCGGGTCAGCAGTTCATACGCCACCGCCCTTAACGATTCGGTGATATGGGTTAATAAGGTGGTTTGGGCATCGACCACGGTGTAAGCGGCTTTTTTCGCCGCATCGATTTGACCCTCGTCAATCCATGCTGCCGCTAAACCAAACGTCGGCTCTTTGGTCTTTTTGCCCTTCACCGCCAGCAACTGACCGCTCGGATCAATCGCCAAGTAATCACCAAACTGAATATCTCCTTTGGCGACTCTGGCACCAAACACGTATAAACCGTATTCATTGGTCTTTAGTTTGATCACCTTGCTAAGCTTCACCGTTGGCAATACAAAGCCATATTCGGTGACATATTGTTTTCGAAATGCCTGTAACTGAGTCTGTAACAAACCCGAATCTTCAATGGCAGCAAATAACTCCCCCGCCAGTTGTAACTCAATGGGGGGCACATCAAGCAAGCTTTGCAGTAACTCATCATCACCCTCATCAGTGGCAGGCACATCAACCACCGCCTCATCAGGCGGCTCATCGACCTTGGCCTTTCGACCAGCATAGTAACCAACAGCAATAAACAATAATCCCAGCACCACAATCGGCGTTACGGGTAAACCCGGCATCAAGCTCATGCTCAGCAAAACCCCGCCAACAATAAACAATACCGTCGGTTCAGAGGTAAATTGCTTAGCCAACTCGCCACCAAGATGACCATCACTGGTGGCACGAGTGATGATAATGCCCGTCGCAGTGGCAATCACCAGCGAGGGTATTTGGGTGACAATGCCATCACCCACGGTCAATAAGGTATAGGTGTGTAATGCCTCGCCCCAAGTCATGCCCAACTGAGCAATGCCAATGGATAAACCGCCGATAATATCAATCAAAATAATGATGATGCCCGCAATGGCATCGCCTTTAACAAACTTCGATGCGCCGTCCATCGCGCCGTAAAAGCTGGCTTCTTTTTCAATCTCCTTACGACGGTCTTTGGCGGCGACTTCATCAATCAGTCCCATATTCAAATCTGCATCGATACTCATCTGTTTGCCTGGCATCGAATCGAGGGTAAAACGCGCCGCCACTTCGGCTACCCGCTGCGCCCCATTGGTCACCACTACGTATTGCACCACCACCAAAATAAAAAACACCACCAGACCAATCACGTAATTGCCGCCCACCACATGGGAGCCGATGGTAGTGATCACCTGCCCGGCGTCACCATGGTTGAGAATAAGCCGGGTCGCCGAGATGTTTAAACCAAGGCGAAATAATGTCGCAATCAATAACAACGACGGAAAGGTCGAAAAACTCAATGGTTTATCGGTGTAAAAGGTCAACAACAAAATCAACAAACCAAAGCTGAAATTGGCCACCAATAACACATCGAGCAATCCCGCCGGAATTGGCACGAACAAAGTCATCAGAATGCCGATCACCATGATCACCAGCACCAAGTCACTTTTGCCTTTAAGCAGTTGTGCTAGTGCGTTCGAAGGCTTAGCTGGCTTAGCCACCAATTTTCTCTCCTTTGTTTGTCATCACTTGACGAAAAATCCCTGCCACCAACGCATAACAGTCAAACGGAATATAACCATCAATCACCGAGCCTTTAAACACCCGTCGCGCCACTGCCTTGTTGTGCACGATGGGAATATGGTGCACTCTGGCGATATGTTTGATTTTTTCTGCGGTCGAACCTTGGCCCATCGCCATCACTTGAGGCGCGGGCATATTCTGATGCTGATAACGCAACGCCACCGCGATATGGGTCGGGTTGGTGACAATCACATCGGCATCTTTGACCCTGCCCAGCGACGCCGCTTTTTTCATCAATTCTTTTTGAATCTGCTTTTGCTTTGATTTTATCTGCGGATCGCCTTCGCGCTTTTTATGCTCATCTTTCACATCTGCCGTACTCATCATCATTTGCTGCATAAAATCCCAATGGGTATAGGCGTAATCAAGCAACGCCACTGGTATCAGCACACACAATAGCCAAATCGCCAGTTGAAAAAATAAATCGGCCCACAATATCGCCATCTGCTGCGGAGCAGCAAAATACACCGCCAGCACCCGGTTGAGTACCTGCTCTTTAACCATCTACAGCAGCACCGCAAACATAACAATTTTGAGACTGCTTTTAAAAAACTCAAACAGGGTCTTTTTCGAAAAAATCCGCTTTAGGCTTTTTGCCGGACTCAGTTTGCTAAAATCTGGCTGTAATGGAAAAGCCGTTAACACCAACCCGGTCTGAACCACATTGGCCAAAATACCACTGAGCATCAACACTGCAAAAAAGGGCGCTATCAGCCCTATTGCCAGCCAGCAAATCTCACCGAGCAACGAGGCCAATACCGCGGGCGTTTCACCGGCATCTGCCGACAAGCGCACAAACCGGGTCGCCAGATGCGCAAACTGACTCATGGTCTGCTGCCAAAAGACATAAGCCAGCACGGTAAATACCACCAGGGTGATAATGCTGTTTAACTCTTGGCTTTTACTGACCTGGCCCTTGTTTTTCGCTTCTTTAAGCTTAAATGGCGTCGGTTTTTCGGTTTTGTTCTGGTCATCGCTCACCGGCTATAGTCCATTCAAAAACGTTAACATCTGAGCAAACAAGGTATCTAACAGCGCTTTGCTGTAATTCACCGATACCGCTAACACGCTGATGCCAACCGCAATTTTCAGCGGCAAGGTGACAAAATAAATGTTCATTTGTGGCATGGTTTTAGATAAAAATCCCACCATCACGTCTAATGTCCAAATCACCATCATCACCGGGGCGAATAACAACATCGCGGTGAGATACTCCAAACCGAAAAACATCGCCAGCTTATGTGCACTTAGGTTCAAAACAGTCCCGCCCAGAGGAAAGACCTGAAAACTGTTAAACATAAATTGCAGCAGCAAATGATGCACACCAGATAAAAAGAACACCGTCACCACCGCCAATGACACCATGGTGCCGAGCATTGAATCCTGAGAATGGGTCGCCGGATTTAATATCGCTGCCGCACCAAAACCGACTTGCATATCGACCACCCGCCCCCAAAACAACACTGAACTTAACGCCGCCTGTAATACCAGCAATACCACCAAACCAAACATCAATTCATTGACCAGCGCCAATAATACGGGCCTGTTTGTAGGTATTAGTGGCGATATTGACACATCAATCAATTGACTGATGGCCAGCGCAAACATCAACACCAGCACCAGACGCACCATCAAGGGAATACGGCTAAACGGCGAAATACCCACTCCGGCAAATAACGGGGTGATCCTGGCCATGATCAGAATCAGTTCTTTGGTTTCTGTATTCATATCAAAAACCCGCAATACTGCTAATCAACCGAGTCGAAAAATCCATCAACAGCCGTAACATCCAATGGCCAAACATGCCCAAAGTCACCACTGCCATCACAATTTTTGGCACGAAAGTCAGAGTCATTTCCTGAATCTGAGTCACCACCTGAAACACGCTGATAATAATGCCCACCACCAGCGTCACCATCATCACCGGCAATGCCAGTTGCAATGCCGTGGTAAACATGTTGCTTAACAGCGTCAGCACCAAATCCACTTCCATGGTTATTGCTGGCTCTGCTTTTGTTGTTGGTCTTGCTTTTGTTTTTGATCTAGGTGTAATAGAACGTCATTCACCAACTGCTGGTAACTTTGGCCTGCAATATGAGAAGGATTGGCTAAGATATTGTTGACGATGGCTGTGGCCTCGGTTTGGTTGCCCAGCTGTCCGGCAATCAGCGAGCGGGCATATAAACCCGCAAATGAATTGGCATTGAGCCGCAACGCCACCTTGGCCAATGCCTGTGCTTGGTCGAGCTTTTGTTGGGTGACCGCCACCACCGCCAGCGCGCCATGGCTTTCAGCAAAGTTACGATCTAGCTCTAAAGCCGTGTTGAATATGCGGTTGGCCTCATCCAGTTGACCGCTAACAAAGTAACTCCAGCCCAACAAATGCCAACTACCCACATGGTCCGGCATAAATTTCACCGCTTGTTTAAAAGCACCGATAGCCAAATCAAGTTTGAAATCAAAAAATAGAATCTGACCATAAATAGACATCGCCCGACCATTATTCGGTTGTAGGTTCAACAACTGTTCAATCACTGGTAACGCCGGGACCATTTGATGTTTGTTAACAAAATAACTGGCTTGAGCCAATAAAGCATCTGGCTGCTGGGGCTGTAAGGCCAGTGCCTGCTCTGCCAAAGGAAGGACTTTTTCAAGCATATCAGCATCAAGGTAAAGCATCGCCAGCAATCCCAGTACTTCGGCTTGGTAGCTTTTGCCTTCACTAATACCTTCACTGCCACCTCCACTAGTAATACCAGTTAACACATCAATCGCTCGGGGGATATCACCTTGATGGCCCTTATGATAGTAGGCGCGGGCTTGTAGAATCACGGTTTCAGGGGTTAGCTGCGAGGCAGAACTCACCAAATCTAACAGCGCCTGTAACTCACCGTTGAGATAATGGCTTAATGCGAGGTAATGTAAGGCTATCGGATGTTTGTGATTGTCGGTATCGTCGCTATGATATAAATCTGCCGCTTCAATGGCGGCTTGTTCAGGCTGATGTTGGTGAATTAGAAATTCGATGTGTTTGCCACAAACCTCAGCGCGCTGACGATTTTGTGGTGGAATTTGTTGAAAAAATGTTTCTGCCAGTGCCCACGCCTGCTCAGCGAACAAACTATCGAGCACCTGCAATGTTAAAGGCAAATTGGCTTTGTCTCGCTGCCATAACGCCATAACCCTGTTAACCATACACCCTTCTCACTCTCTGCCCAATTAACCACGCTATCATGTTGGTAACTGTTCAGCGCACTCATCTTTCACACCATAACGGCGTTATTTTCGTACTCAAACAGTTACATATGACCTATATGCGCCTATTTTCAGTGCGAAAATGCCTTGTTCTGAAGCGAAATCTAAGCACGCTGAATAGTCACTCATGCGGCCTATCACCACATTCATTTTAACCAAATTACACTAGATCCGATTTGGTGGCCATCTTTATAACAAATCCTGTTTACTCTGTAAACCATTATGAGCAGATTCATGGTGGTTTTCTCGAAGGGTAGAAAAGTACGGCACAGTTGGTCTGGGAGATTGGTATTACTCACAGTTGCAGGTTATTATGGGTTGTATATAACAACGATAAAGTAACTGGCATGTCTTCTTATTTACCATCCATCATTTTGATTCTCTGTATTTTCGCTCCTTGTTCATTTGCGACACCCCCAATACAAAATAGCCCAAATAGCCAAAATAGCCAAAAGCCGTTAAGCAATGTGTCTTATGCCAGCGTACTAAAACAAGCCAAAGGCACACCCAGCAAAATCATTTCTTATGGTGACGACTCACTTCAGTATGGCGAGCTTTGGTTGCCCAATCACAGCAAACAGGCCCAGTTAGGGTCTAAACCGCTGATCGTTTTTATTCATGGTGGATGTTGGTTAAATGCTTATGACATCAAGCATACTCAAGCGGCCAGTGATGCTTTGTCTCAGGCGGGATTTGCAGTTTGGTCACTTGAGTATCGACGAACGGGTGATGTAGGCGGCGCATGGCCGGGTTCATATCAGGATATTTTACAGGGCATCGAATACACTAAGCAGTTAAGTCAATTTAATATCAACCAGCAACAAATTTTGCTGATGGGTCATTCCGCTGGCGGTCACTTAGCTATACTGGCGGCCAATCATTATGACCAAAAAGCAGATAAGCGTATTAAAGGAGTTATAGGGTTGGCCGCTATTTCTGATATTGCCAAATATGCCGAAGGCAGTAACGATTGCCAAACGGCAACGCCACGGTTTATGGGCGGCACTTACCAAGCGCAACAACAAAGTTACGATGCAGCCAATCCAATCAAACAAGGTTTTCATCCCAACACGATACTGATCCATGGCGACCAAGACAGTGTAGTGCCATTGGCACAAAGCACTGATTCTGGACAAAAAGTGGTAATTGTTAAAGGTGGCGGGCATTTTGATATGATTCATCCGGGTTCTAAAGCTTGGATTACTTTATTGAAGACGATTGATGAGTTATCACGGTAACCAAATGTTAACAACCAGCACATCCCTCACCCCACAGCTGTTTTCATAGGATGCCAAAGGTACATGAACCAACCTAGAATACCTTTGATCATCAGAAAAACACATAAAACAGCAACATTTAATAAACAAATAAAACAATTAAGAAATATTTAAAATTTATTTTTCTGCTTGCAAACTCATCAACCAGTGCTAGCGGCGTTTGAAAGTATAGGGTAACCCTCTGTTTTAAAACAACTAACCCTTCTACCCACTGTTTTGTAGTGACTCTACATCAATGTAATCGACCGACTTTAACCATAAGTTTTTGTCTTTTAAGTGTAGCATTTGTTACTGAGTTGTTATAAAGTTACTCCATCGACGAGGTGGACAACACATCCGCGATACAAAATATACAAGATGAAAGAGCAACAACCCGAGCTTATGACAAACTCAATCAATAGAGTCAATAAGTCTCCGACTAATACCTTATAAATTAGAGAGAGCAACAATGACAATTATCAACGTTTCAAAAGTATGTGCCGCAGTCGCTTGTACACTAGCCTTAACAACTCCAGCAGCCTTCGCTGCACCAGTTACAGGTTTGGTTGACTTGAATGCACCATCAGCCAAACAGACCAGCACACGTTATATCATTACTTTTAAACCATCTGCACACACCGCCACCAGCAAGAACGGACAAGCCATTTTCAACAGCCGCGCCGCCAAACAGGCCATCGAAAGCCGCGGTGCCAACGTTAAATTAGAACTCACAGCGCATCGCGCCATCGCCGCAGAACTTAGCCCAGCGGCCCGTAAAGCTTTAGCACTTGACCCAACCATCGCTTCAATCGAACTTGACCAAGTTCGTTATTTCAAAAGCCTTTACAGCGACAGCGCTGGTAACCCAAACAATACTCAAGTCACCCCTTATGCCATCGTGCAATCACAAGCTGACCAGTTAACCCTGCAAAGCGGCCAGAAAGTGTGTGTTATCGATTCAGGTCTAGATGCAAGCAACACTGATTTTAACTGGGGCAGCATCACTGGCGACAATGATTCAGGCACAGGCAACTGGAACCTAAACGGCGGACCACACGGTACTCACGTTGCTGGTACAGTTGGTGCTGTTGACAATGGCACTGGTGTGATTGGTATGGCACCTGGTGTTCCAATGCACATTATCAAAGTATTTAACGCCGCAGGTTGGGGTTACTCTTCAGATTTGGCCAACGCAGCCACCAAATGTACCGCAGCTGGTGCAACCATCATCACCATGAGTCTTGGTGGCGGCGCTTCAAACAGCACCGAAGAAAACGCGTTTAATACCTTCACCGACAATGGTGGTTTGGTGTTAGCCGCAGCCGGTAACGATGGCAACAACGTTCGTTCATTCCCAGCAGGTTACAAATCAGTCATGATGATTGGTGCCAACGACAATGACAACAACATCGCCGATTTCTCACAGTATCCAAGCTGTACCAATGGTTCTGCTACTGATGATGGTTATTGTGTTGAAGTCACCGCAGGTGGTGTCAATACCTTATCAACTTACCCTTCACAAGCCGCTTTAGATGCCGCTGGTGCAAGTAATGAAGGCACAAGCTGGACCTCAGCTAGCGCTAATGGTACGGACATGACCGTCACCGGTATGCAAAACCTCGGTAGCGCTTCTGGTTCAACTTATAACATGGGCACAGCTGAAGCCACTGACAGTGGTGCCAATGGTAAAATTTGTATCATCGACCGTGGTAATATCTCTTTCCACGACAAGGTTCAAAACTGTCAAAACAGCGGTGGTATCGGTGCGGTTATCGTTAACAATGTCGCCGGTGTGTTAAGTGGCACTTTAGGTGATACCAACAACACGACTATCCCAGCCGTTGGTGCAGCTTATGAAGACCGTTCAAGCTGGATGAGTGCAACCACGGTGAATATCGATTTGGTTAGCTCTATGTACGGTTTGATGAGTGGTACTTCAATGGCAACACCTGGTGTTGCTGGTATAGCAGCACTGGTTTGGTCTAATCATTCAACCTGTACTGGTACTGATATCCGTAATGCTTTAAAAGCCACCGCAGCCGATGCTGGTGCAGCCGGTAAAGATGTTTACTTTGGTCACGGTGTGGTAAAAGCCAAAGCAGCCAGCGATTATATTACCGCTAACGGTTGTGACGGTTCAGGTGGAACAACACCTCCACCAACAGGTGACACGGTTCTGGCCAATGGCACTGCTAAAACAGCTTTGACTGCAACCAAAGATAATGCACTGATGTTCACCATGGAAGTACCAGCTGGTGCGACCGACATTAACTTCGCCATGAGCGGTGGTACTGGTGATGCTGACATGTATGTTCGATACGGCGCAGCACCAACCAGCAGCACTTATGATTGTCGTCCATATAAAACGGGTAACAGCGAGTCTTGTACGGGTACTCAAACTGGCGGCACGTATCATGTGATGTTAAATGCCTACAGCACCTTCTCAGGCGTAAGCTTAACCGGTAGCTACACAGCAGTGACCACACCACCACCAGTAACTGGCATTGATTCAACTGTTTCAGGTATTAATATCGCCAAAGACGCATGGGCAAACTACACTGTAGATGTGAACGAGACTTATGCTGACCTGACCATCACCATCTCAGGTGGCACCGGAGACGCTGACTTGTATGTTCGTCACGGCGCCAAGTCAACCAACACAGCTTATGACTGTCGTCCGTATAAAGCGGGTAACGGCGAAGAATGTGTAATGAGCAATCCAGCTTCAGGCACATGGTACATCGATGTTAAAGGTTACTCAGCGGTTACAGGTTTAACCTTGGATGCCAAGAGCCACTAATATTCGTTAACTCCAAGACGATGAAATGAAAAAGCCTGCTTACAGCAGGCTTTTTTTTATGCGCACACATGGTCTATCTATCTTCTCTACCTATCCGATAAGCGTCCAAAATAGCCACAATCCACACTATGATCATGATATAAATTTTAACGTTTAATCCTTCTGCCTCCGTACTCGATGTCATCTGTGTCACTGCTTTGCTAATGGCTGCGACATCTAAGAGGATCTCGCCATTGGTAATTCGTGCGACAAGTTGATTGGTTTTATCCACAATCTCGCTGATGACTAAAAATAACGGCAGCGAAAAACACATCACTAAAACTATACATGCTGGGTACTTTTTAAGAATAAAATGCCCCGCACCTGGATAGAGCAATGCTGACCACAATACCGCCTTTGTTGCCTTTTTCATTTTATTTACCTACAGAATATGTCGAAGCCAACAGTTAACCATCTTTGGCAAAGCGATGCCAATTTCTCCAATGGTTCTGCTCGAATTGAATGTACTGGGGAAGGTGGTACTACCATCGAAATGTTAGATTTCAGAGGCGGTGTTGACGGTACTCTAGACTTTGGTCAACAAACCATAACTTGGCATTAAGCGCTCGCGCTTAACACTAAAATAATGCCGGGATCAGCTTTTTGACCCCGGTGTCGTAGGATGGGTAGAAGCGAGGAACGAGTGGAAACCCATCATTTCTCCGATATCAATCACTAAACCGTCCTAAGACCACATATTCACCATGGTGAAAAGTATAGTTAGTGTCTTTTTTAATATAACGTTTCACCAGCTCATCCGTTGCTGCCACCGCTAAGGTTTCACAATAGAAGTTATGCAAAAACGTTGGCACAGCTTCGCTTTCGAGCTCCCATACCACAGGTTCGCCAATCAACTGAAGATAACGGAATAACAAACCACGGACATTGCTGTTTTCACTGCCTTCAGGTTCTATACAGGTAAATAGCAATAACGAACCGGGACCCGTGAGGGTATTGATGGTATCAAAAATCGAACTGAGTTCAGCCGCTTCAAGATACATCATCACCCCTTCACAAATATACAAAGTCGGTCGTGCCGGATCAAAATCCGCGCAGCCACTTAAGCCGCTTTCTAGATTTTGCTCGGCAAAATCAATACCAAGAAAATGCATATTGTCGGCAAGTTTAGCATCTGCCCCTTCTGGACCAGCGCCTTTTAACAGCGCTTCGGTTTTAATCTTTTGGGTATCTGGATGGTCAATTTCTATAAAATTCACTTCAGGATATTGCTGATGTAAAATCCACGCCAGAGGATCAAATTTAGCGCAAATATTGACCACCTGAGTCACCCCGCCGTAAATCGCTTCACGAGTCTGATCTTCGATATAACGCTTGCGTAACACATAATGTAAAGTAATGCCCGGTAGCATCAAATACTCTTTGAGCTTAACCGACATCGACACCAACGGGCTGTGTAATTGTTTCAGCCGTTTTTGCCCTTCTATCGATCCCCCGAGTATCTGTTTACCCACAGCCACCATGTTCTCAGGGACCAGATATCCATGTTCTTCAGATTGGGCGGTATATAACAGCCCCTGAAGCACCGTAAATGCCGTTGAATTTGCTTTATCTTCTTTCATATTTCTTGGTTACCGTAAAAACTAATATCTTTAGACCCCAGCTTAAGCCGCTTTTTGATTTCCAATCGCAGCAGGTAATTTTCAGTCTCAACCAAAGGCGCACTGGCCGTACGGGCCAACTCTTCAAGAGTGATTTTGGCCACCCAAACATTGGCATCTTTGTTCGATTGAACGGCGTCGTTCAGCACTTTATTGATAAAATACTTGAGACGAACATCAACAGAACCATGGGCATAAATAAACGCACGTTCGTCAATATCACGAATTCGCTGGCTCATGATGGTCAGCAGACTCTTGAGGTAATCAGGTTCTTCATGGATTTTACGCCAGAACACTTCACGACTAAGCACAATCAACTCAACATTGGTCATCGCCCAAGCCGACCCAGAACGAGGTTGATCATCGATGAGTGACAGCTCACCAAACATATCGCCTTTGCCTAGTGTGGCAAGGTTAAAGACTTCTTTTTCGGTGGTATCGGCTTGGGTGATTTTCACCAGACCTTTGCCCACCAGATAAACCTCGTGGCCGGTTTCACCTTCTCTGAAAATCAACGAACCAGCACTGACCAACAAACACTCAAAACACCCGGCAAAACTCTGGATCAATTCACTTTGGCTGGCAAACGCGCCAAACGCCCATTGATACACTGCTTCAAATGCATTGGCCACTGGTAACACACTTTCGCCGATAGAGGGGATCCACAACTCTTCAGATAGCACTTCAAAATTGAGTCGATGATAAATGCTCGCCGTTTTAACATTGACGGTGGCGACGATATGGGTGGTATCCCAGGTATGACCGATATCACAAGCCATTTTAAATAATGCCCGAAACACATCTCGGCGTTTACGCCAAGGTTCGGCGATGGCCAACATACCCGCACTGCCTACAACAACCTTAGGTAACCCTTCTTTTTTGCTTTGAGCGTTGATACGTGCCCGATATTCTTCGAAGTTATACACCTCATCAGAAGGCAACAAAATTTCGCTGTCA
>JBLGCB010000043.1:0-28584 GCA_047617105.1 Phenylobacterium sp.
CGATTGCGTTCCCACACTCCCGTAACGCCCCGTCCGTACGGGCCCCATTCTTATCAAAGCTTGGTTAGGGTACGCGGACTTAATTTGCGCCTCAGCGCCTTGAGCCAGTATAATATCATTTTCAATAAATGTGATTTGGTCTTTCTTGTGTTTATTGTTTTCTTTCAGCCCGTGACCTTTCATGATAATGGCGCATAGCACGCGCATATTTTCTAGAAGTCTTTTGCCTACATCGGTGCTAATGCCTATAGTGTTGTTTCTGCCGCACAATTTAGTAATCCTCCTCGTTGACTGTTGGTTCAGGAGATTACAAAAATCTTCGTATCTCGCAATGCTCTGCATTTTATCGATGTAGTATTCTTTGACATTTTCATTAATTTTTTCGTCCATCCATGTATAGACAGAGTCCCGCTTCATAGTTTTTAGCTGCTCCTCACCAAGCCCGGCCTCCGACCACCTAAAGGTTTCGCGTTGGTCTATCAGCTTTAAGACTTGACGAATTTGTTGTTCTACTTTGTCGTCCTCATTTGTTGTAAGGTATTTGGTCAGGCACTTCAGTATCTCTTGTAACTTTACCGGTGTGTCATCGGCGTTCTGGTTCATTAATTCTGTTAACTCTACCTCACCCATCTCTGTACTAATTTTTGTAAGTTGTGTTACACCATATTTTAGTCTGGCCTGCGTATCTCGTTTACACATATGTATTTCCGCGTCCTGGATCTGCCGATAAGAAGACTCAGAGGCCAAAGATGTCACGTTCCTGTGCGAAGTGCTCACCGCCCGATTATCTATAATCTCCGGGCTCAGACCCCGACCACTAGTAACATTACTACTCCCTGCCCCAACACTAACCCGCTGCAAAGCCCCCGCCCCCATCCGCGTAGCATCCCCCTCCAACCCAGCATCATCATTAACCCCAACCCCATTCACACTAGTATTCGCCCTAACCCGTCCCTGCATTTGCTGAACAACATGCCCCAACTCATGAGGCAAATGCTTCTCCTGCCCACTAGCCAAATGAATATCACTCCCCTGAGCATAAGCATGAGCCTGCACCGCCGCAGGTTTGCTAGACCCCCGATGAACCCGAACATGATCCAAATTAAACCCCGACAAATTCTCCATCCCCGATTTAAGCCCATCAGGTAACCCGGTCCTGTTAGGAGCCGCCTCAACCCGACGCTGCACAGCCCCATCAGCCATCAGCCCCTGTTGCACAGCCTGCCGCTGCACCAAAGGACTCTGCCCCATTCCCTGCGACAGCTGCTGCAACTGCACAGCCCCACCACGATTATCATCAATTTGACCCGCCAGTTTGTGCTGTTGAGCAACCCCCTCAGAGCGAATAACCTGCTGGTTACCGCCTTGATTTATTTTATCTTGTTGGTACATATTCGCTCCATTGTCGTTAGTTTACATTTTGCCAATTCAATTGGGTGTATAACCGCAATAGGGTCAACGTGAACACAATTTATCCCCCTAAGGAAACCCCATCTCCCGGCTCTTCTTAATCCGCATCATCAGCGCCACCAGCGCGGCCAGCACCATATAAGCAAAAAAGATCAGCTGCTGATGCTCCTTCCAGTAAGGATCGCAAGCCAACACCAGCAAAATAAAAACAGATGCCGCACCGGCAAATACCATAAACGCCAGTGACTTAAATACGGCCCGTAATTCAAATATCCAAATTGACGCCGTCACAGCCACTGTGATCACAAAAAACAGCAAAAACAACACCACCCTTAAATTCCAGCGATTAGGGCACAATACGTTGCATACCCCGGTAGCGGCATCAAACACGGGCTGAAGTGCACTGGCATTATCAGCACCATCAATTGAAAAGTAGTTTTTGCCAATCGTTTGCCAGGCTTCGCCATCAAGGGGTAATGCCCACAAAGCAGCGCCCAAAAAGCTCCAGCCTGTGTACGACAACGTTTTGGCCAGCGCCTGTGGTTTTTCTGCTGTGTTGCGCATATGCAGCATCGGCACTATTTTTTTAAACAGACCTTCGGCTTCAGCCAGATGTTGCTTTTTGCCCAATAAACGCCGCAAGTCTTTCATTCTTTGTAACTGGCTCTGTGGTTCAAACTCATCTGCCTGCTCAAACACCATAATAAACAAGTTAACATCAGCAGATATGTCCAGTAAGTTGTCCATGGTATAAAAACCTTCTCCACTACCTTCATTTTTAAGTAGCTGTTCTACCGGCACCATCAGGTTGAGGTAATACGCGTCGTCAATTTTGGCCTGCCGAGCTTCGCCGCTGGCATCCTCTTGTGCTTTATGCCAAGACAATTGCTGTTTTAGCTGCTTAACAAAAGTTTTAAAGTTTTTCTGATCGGTTACAGCGGTCATGTCGTGTAATTCAAAATTCAATGTCACGCCGTCAGCCATGGTTCGCATTGCACTGGTACCAAAACTCAGCACCGGTTTAAGCCGATTGACGGTGTAGTCGGTCAGCGGTGTTTTCACCGACCGAACGATCTCTTTAACCAAGTTTTCACCGTATAAATGCGTCACAGGTTGAGGCCGGACAGCCATAGCAGATCGCTGGTTGGTGACCACCAGATCAACTTCTACCCTGTGCTTTTGCGCTATGGTGATAAACTGTGACCAAGGATACTCAGGTCGCCAGTTAAGCGGTAATTTAAGTTGGTTATTACCCCGGCTATCTGCCGCCAAACTCGCTGAAAAATAGCCCATTCGAGTCAATTTGCCAAAGTCTATGCTGTTCTTTTCTGGCGCTTTTTGCCAATAAGGATAAAAACCATAAATGAAGTTATTGCCACCTTTCTCAGCCTTCAGTTTTTCTGCACAACCACAGCCATCAGTGCCCCGCCATACCAAAGGTTTAGCCGCATCAGTCGGTGCGTAACCGGGTTTTTCTGCGGTGCGGGCAATCACTTTTTGCAGCTGTTCGGTCATACCAGCAAACCCGGCCAGTTTCAGCGCCACATCCAACAGGTATTGTTGGGCAAACACGATATCTTGCAAGCTTTGCAGTACTTTGAGCTGATCTTCACTGATGGTCTCCCGCAACAAGCGCTCGCGCATTTGTTTCAATTTAATACCATCAACACTGTATATCGGTTGTGATTCAATTTCGCCAGCCGACACACGCACCAGTTGTGCCAGTTCGGCTTCATATTGGCCAGTCAGGTTTTTCAGCAACGACCTGAGTTGGTTGTTGACCTCGATTTGGCTGGTAAATTGTTTGTCCACCAGCGCCTCCAACCCGGCCAGGGTTTGGTTATATAGCGCCCAATTGGCAAAATCTTGTTCGGTTAATTGGTAGTATAACGGAAATACCGCCGTTATTGGCTGGTGCCCCCGTGGCGTTTTGCCACGGCCCAGGTAAAAGGCGTCGAACAGGGCATGAAGTTCAACAGCGTTGCCATAACAGCCCACAGCAGCGCCACAATCACCGGCTTGTCCGGTTTTTTGTTTATACCAGCGCAAAAAATTGGCCGTGACCAGGGTTTCACGCCAGTGGGGGTAGGTCCGCCTTAATCCGGCAATGGTCGCCAAAGATTCAAACAAGTCGGCGACAAAAACATCATTGCCAACTTGGCTATCGAGGGCAAACTCGGCACAAAAGTAGCCCAACCATTTTTGGGTGATCCAGCCAAACCAGCCATCGGTGAGCTTTTTACCCGGCTGGTTGTAATCCTGCTGGTAGACCGGATTATCAAGATAGATGGTGGCCAGGTGTTTTTGTGCCCATTGGCCAAATATTTTATGTCTGGCAAAAGCATCCACTTCAAGGCCCGAGAGCTTGGTATCACATTGTTTATAGGTGAGCTGTTGGTCGCTGACAGACGAGATGATTTCGCTGTCGCTGGCGGCTTCTACGCTGGCGGGCTGGATCAAAGCACACAGCGTTAACAGCAGCATAAATCCGCCAACAAACCCCGGTTTTAGTGCAAACATGTTCAAAGCGTCCTCCCTTCTTTGCGCAGTTCTTTGCCAATACCTTTGCGCAAATCTTGGTAGCTGATGGTTTCGCTGTCGGCCTGTATCGCACAAATCGCGGCATAACGCACCACATTGGTGATCGCCCCACCCGCCAGTTCATACTGCTCGGCGATGTCAGCCAGCACCTGCTCATCGGCCAGTTGACGATTTTTACCATTACCTTCAACATTATTTTCAACCTCACCATTGAGGATTTTTTGCCACAGTTGCAGCCGTTGCTCGGCATCGGGCATCGGAAAATAAACCAGCGATTGAAACCGCCGTGAAAAGGCCGGGTCTATATTGGCCCTCAAGTTGGTGGCCAATATCACGGTGCCAGGAAAATCTTCAATCCGCTGCAACAGGTAGGCAATTTGCTGGTTGGCATGACGGTCATTGGCACTGCTGCCGCCGGAACGAGTGCCAAACAAGGCGTCGGCTTCATCAAAAAACAAGATCCAGCTTTTGTTCTGCGCCTGATCAAACAGGTTGGCAAGGTTTTTTTCGGTCTCGCCGATGTATTTCGATACCATCGACGACAAGTCAATGCGGTAAACATCGCGGCCCAATTCGGCCCCTATCAGCGTGGCGGTGAGGGTTTTGCCAGTGCCCGGCGGGCCGTAAAACAGGCTGCGATAACCGGGTTTAAGCGATTTTTCCAACCCCCACTTTTGCATGATTTGGCCTGAGTGTTTTATCCAGGTGTTGATCTTGTCTATTTCATCCATCACTTCTGGTGCCAACACCAAGTCTTGCCAGCTTAATTTGGTGGTGATGAGTTTGGCCGGAAAGCGGCTGCTGTAGTCGATTTTTTCACACAAAGCGGTGGTAAATTTGTTGAGGTACTCAGCGCTTATCTGCAAAGCGCCACTAAAAAACGGTTGGTTTTGACTTTGGTGCGTCAGGGTCAATATGCCTTTTAGGGCAAAGATATGCTGGTCATCAAACAGCTTGTTTATTTCAAATCGCTTGGCCAGGTCATCACCCGCCAGCACAAACGCCAATGTTTCACAGGTCGGCAAAAAGCCGCTGTGGCGATTGTCTCTTACGCCACCAAACTCGGTATAAATTCGATCAAAGTTGCCGTTACGACTAAAAAAGATGTCCAGTGCCTGGGGTTTGACATGGGGAATAACGGCCAAAGTTAGCGCCACTCTTTCATCAAAGTTCAACCCATGCAGCCTGACCAGCGCGGCATAAGGAGAATCGTGCGCGGTTAAATCCGGCGGCGGCAACTGGCGGATATCCGTCAATTGTGGCCCCTGCTCAAAATACAGTTTTACCCGCAGGTCGAGCACTTCACCAAACCAGTGGATCTCCTGTGCCAGGCTATCGGCATTGGCTTGTCCGGGATTGCTAGGGGTCCCTGAATCACCTGTACGGTCAATGGGTGTCAATTGCATCATGTTCATTTGTTGTTATCTCTGTTATCTCTGTTATCTCGCTTTTGCCCTAACGCCATTGCACATGCAGCGGCTTCGCCATCCAGGGGTATTTGATCAATGAATAACTCCACGGCAGTTGGTCGAGCAACATATCAAAGGCTGCCGGGTAAACCTCAAGTTGCCACTGTTTCTCTTCACGTTTAAGCTCTCCCGTGCGCTGAAAAAAGGTGCTTTGCAAACCATTGATGGAAGTCTTGCCAAGGCTTTTCCAGTGGGCTACCACCGCATTAAGCAAGCCGCTTATGGTGTTTTGTTCTTTGTCGCTGAGGGTGATTTCAAAAGGCACCGGCTCGGCGATTTCTAGGCCACACAGCAATTTGTTGAGCACCAACTGGTATTCTGCCGTTGCGGTGCTGCCATCAACCATATACTGCAATAGTTGTACTGCCCGTTGGGCGTCTTCTGGCCGCTTAAAAGCTGCTTTTGACCCAGCCGCCTCAGCCGACATCAGCCCCAACATACTAAACAAGCGGGGAATATAAGGGGCCGCCAGCACAATACCGGCATTGCTGATGGCCACTCGTTCGCCTTCTTTCACACTTTTTTCGCTCTGCCACAGCAGCGGCGCTAAATCTAAAGGTTTGGTCGCTGTTTTGACTGGCTCACTCACTGTGTCCTCTGCCTCGTGAACAAGTTCACGTTCAGCAACCGCCCGTATTTTTAATACTTCAGCTTTTAATACTTCAACTTTTAATACCTCAGCTTTTAATACTTCAACAATGGTATCGTTCACCGCCTTTGTGGCTGTTGGGCCGCCCGAAACCAGTTCGCTCAGCAAAAACTGCACAAAGTCGTGCTGTTTCGCCGATTTGACCTTGCCCCGCCAATACCCGGCCAAAATGGCGGTAAATGCAGTAATAAAGTGACTGGCGACAAAAGGTCGACCCTCAACGACCAAATACTCAAAGATAAACTGCCATTGCAGTTGCTCCAGGGTCAGGCTTAAACCTGCATAGGTTTTGCGCTCATTTTTACTATAAAAAGGATGGCGGTAGCAGACATTGCAAATGCGCTGAGCAAAGGGCTGCAATGCCTGATACTGAGCGGATTGAAACAACAGCAGCAGGCGGGTCAACAAGCGCCCAGGCAAGTGCTGCACCATCAAGACGCAAAAGGATCTTGCTTGCATGGCCGGTAACATCAGCTGTTTCAGAGTCGATGAATGGTTTGCCAGCAGTTGTTCGATGACTTCAATTAGCCGGGTCACTTGCCATGGCAACAACCCCTGACCACGAGTCGATTGCTGTGTGATAAAGTACTGTAATACCTGTTCGGGTGCCGCCAACCAAATGTTTGCCTCTGTCTTTGGTATAGGAAGGGGCTTTTCCATTGTTTTTTGTACCGGCTCAATGGGCGCGTCAAGCTTGTTGCTGCTCTGCTCAAAATCAATCACATCATCGCTTGGCGTTCTTTGGGTATCAATGGCTGGGCCACACAATTGACCCAGCAGGGCGTGAAGCTCACTTTGCAAACCCGGGTCAATGCTCAAGTTGTTTGTTTGCAACGCCTTGAGCAGGGTGTGAAGCAGGGTTTGATGATCCAGATTACGATGCGCAGCCATTTGCCGGGTCAGGCTGGCCAAATAACTTTTGTTATTAAAACCGCTGCCCCTTTCGACCAACAACCAACTCAGGGTAAATTCCCACAGACTGTGTTTCAGTTCATGTTGCGCTGCTGCCTTGTTTGCGGCGTCAACCATGGCGGGGTTGGCCACCATGGTTGTGATCACCGACTGAATTGGTTCACTCAATTCATGATTCATACCCTGCTGAGGACTCATGCCCTGCTGAGGACTCATGCCCTGCTGAGAACTCAAACTCAATAGTATTTGTTGCAACTGCTGTTTGAGTACGGATGATCCGCTACAGGTCTCAACCGTTTTGATCAACCCCGACAACATTTGCTGATAATCGAGGTTGTTATGGGCCGCGATTTTGCGGGTCAGACTGGCGATATAACTGTGTTTGTTGAATTCGCTGCCCCGTTCAACCAGCAGGTAACTCAGGGTGAATGTCCATAGCCGGGTTTTGTGCTGGCCCAAGTCTCCCGACACCAAGGTGTCAACACTGAAGATATCAGTGCTGTTGTCCATCAACTGCTGAACAAACGGGTATTCAACAGGTTCTAGTGCCACCACCATATCGCTCAGCATCTGCTCGCTGAAACCCCGAGCAATGCGCCTTGTGGTGTTGGCCTGTTGGCCGTGATATCGCAGCAACCGTGTCAATAAACGGCTTTGCTGCTTGATGATCAACGACCATTGCGACCGCACGGTTTTACCAGTCCCTTCAATAATGGCCTGGCTTAACAACAACTCAAGCGGGGTTTCTCGGTCTTCAATGGCTACCGTCTTTGGCTTTGATGGTTGGGCCGTGTCCAACCCCTGTGATCCGGCCAGCTCTCCCAGCACTTGCTGTAGCTGGTCTTTTAGCCCACTGTTGGCCGAAATCAATGCCAGCGATTGGCGCAAGCCGTCGAGCATCTGCTGCTGACCTGCGTTATAATGCCCGGCCATTTGCCTGATCACACTGGCCAAATAACTTTTGCGATTAAACCGGCTGCCACGCTCCACCAACAGGTAAGCCAGGGTAAATTCGCGCAGGTGACCCTTGATCCCGATCACTTCCTCGCTATTTTGCGGCAATGCCTGGCTATCGGCCGGACCAAAACATTCGGGCCGGTTGATCAATTGACAAATGAACCCAGATTCCAACGGCTCCAGCAAGGTGATGATGTCCATTAACATGGCACTGCTGAACCTGCGGGCAAGCCGTTTTCTGACGCTAGACTGACTGGCGTAATAGCGTATTGCCCGGCGCAATAACGGGCTGTATTCTCCGGTCAATTGCGACCAAACAGGCAACAGTGTTTTGCCATCCCCGCCAACAAGCCCCTTGGCAATCCGTTGTTGCCAGCCCTGTTCAACCAGCGTTTTAAGTGCCCGGTTTTGCACCCGCGCTGATGGCATTTGCATCAGCAAGTCAATGACGATTTGCTGATGGGATGAACCCAGCCGATTGTTCAAGGTCTGTAAAACCGCTGGCGGCAACTGGTGCACCAAGCGAGTGAGTATCAATCGGCTTTGCTGATGATTGGCGATGAACTTCAATAGGCTGTCAAGGTGATTGGTGATTGCTGTTACCAGCCATTGGTTGGCACCATCATCTGCCTTGCTGCCCTTTTGGTCATTGAAGTTCCAGGGCATGAAACCCCGTATCAGATAACTTTGCAGTTGCTGCCATTGTGAGCCGGTTTTACTGGTGACGCTTACACCTTTCAAAGCACCTTTCAAAGCACCTTTCAAAGCACCTTTCAAAGCACCTGCCAGCTTATGGTCCTTGCCCGGTTGATGCAACAGTTCATCGAGCTTTTGACTGAGTTGATCTTTTAAACGACTTTCCAGTGCGGATAAATAGTCGCCACCGCTGACCTGACCAAGGTCAATGTCAAGTGTATCGATAGAAACCACTTCATCCGCACCGCTGTATTGGTCAAATAGCTGTTCTACCAGCGGTAACAGCCGGTTTTTGACAAAATGGCCGGCGCGAGACTGAAATTCTTGCTCCTGCCCTGGGTCGTCAAAATCCACGCTGAAAACGGCAGACTCAATTAAGTGCTTATTGCTCATTTCGTTGGCCATGTCGTTGCCCATGTCGTTGCTCATGTCGCCGGGCCTGGTTCATTGGGCTGTGAGCGCAAAAAGGCCATCAATTGCTGCCCGGCAGTAAAACTCGCCGGGGACGCCACCACCGATAAACGTCTGGCTTCAAGCCAGTCCAGATATAAAGTTTCAAATGCTGTCAAAGCCGCAAAATCAAGCCAATAGCAGTCCGGCAATATAAACGCCGGACATTGTGAACGGATAATTTGCTCAGCCTGCGCCCTGAATCCGCTCTGGTGACAACGGGCGGTAAAACCGGGCAAAATAATGCTGATGCGAAAAGAATAATTGTCGTCCACCGCTTTCACGCTGTGTTGCGCTTGCTCTTGCTCTTGTTCTAACGCTTGCTTTAACTCTTGTTCTAACTCTTGCTTTAACTGAGGAGGCCGCAAAAGAATATGCTCAACCACATAAAGCCCTTCACAACCCTGGTTCAGTTGCGCCATAAAACGGCTGAACAGGTTAACAAAAACCGTCGCTTTTCGTTCGGTGGCGCTATTGCCGATATATAACCAGGGTTTTGCATCCCCGCCGGTATTAAAATAAACATCAAATCGCTTTCGTGAAATATTTTTAAGCAACTTGTATCGACTGATATCGACCCCCTGCCGCAACAATCCTTCGCCCAACTGATGATCTTTGAGTGCCAAAACGCTCTCGATCATTTTTGTTTTAAGCCGCTGGTCCGGTTTGCCTGGCAAATCGACCCGGGATACCGACCTCAGTGTTTTTTCGCTTAGTCCATCAATCGCTTCATCCATGCTCTGATGTAGCTTTTCCACTGTTGGCAGCGATAGGTATTGACTGTCGTTAACAATTTTTAACCCCTGTTCAGTGATCACCTTGCTGTATGGCCAACATGTGGCCCGGTTTAGCCCCAGCTGAAACGCCAACCGCACGGCAAAGCCACCCTGATTTTTGCCAGTCCCAACCAATCGGGTCTGATTAAAACCGCCGCCACGGTCTTTGCCCACCAAAACAACGGCCTTGAGATAGTCTACTTTGTTGTCGAGCAGTTGCGACTCAAGTTCAGCGCCTGTGAGGTAAGGGTTAAATTGACGACAAATGTCGAGTGTTAGGGTTTCGCCATACAATGCCAGTAAATAATCAAGCAGACGACTTTTTCGTTCAACAAAGGGATCATAACTGGCCAGTATGTCGTTAAAAACTGGCCCGGAATTCTGCGGGTAAAGTTGATCGGCAGCCCTCAAGCTGTGGTTGTCGAACAGCGAAAAGTGGTAACTTAGCCGCCCCTTGGTGTCGATAGAAAACAGCTGGCGTATAGCCCCCAGATTGGCACCAAAATTGGCCATGAACTGGTCAAATATCAGCAGGTAACCCCGCAACTGTTGGATCTTGGCCCACGCTTGCAACGGCACGCTGGTTGAAACCGCCAACACCGATAAATTATAGTTACCGGGAAAATGGCCCTGAATGGATTGATACTGGCCAAGTTCGCAGTAAGTGCCGGTCGGGGGTTGATATAAGGTCGACAATTCTTGCCGGGTGTGGGATATCGCATATTGTTTGAACTGCCGCTGCTCATAACGCACCCTCAGATCGTCAAAATTGCACGCCAGTGGGTGTTGATCACGACTGGCAGTGACCAATACCTGGTCGGCAGACTTTGGCACATAAAACCAATCGTGTTCATTAACGCTACTTGCAGCCTGGCCGCTCAATTGGCCATCATGAGACACTTGCAGCAACTTTAATTGACCAATTTTGGCCACACCTTTAATTTCAATCAGCAACGCATACAATGAAGAAATAGATTTGACCCGGGTTTGAGCCTCGTCATGCCCAGCAAACTGCAATCGTCCGTATACCGTCAACGGACCAGTCAGTATCTGGTCAAGGCTTTTGCCCGCAACCACCTGCTCCTCAAAACTTTGCACCGCATCGGCCCCTTGTCCTGATAGCCATTGCCCGGTGCAAAAATAAACCTCGGCCATCATATCATCGACGTTATCAGCCCCCTGGGTCTCAATATCCGCTTTAAGCTGATAACCGTTACCCTCAATGATGGTCACCAAAGCGCTATCTTCGCCAAGATTTCTGAGGCCAGCATAAACCCCGGCCACTTTATCAATCACTTTTTGGCTCAATGTCGGTCGCTGTTGGCATTGCCTCCGGGTGCGCGCACTGAGCTGAATTTCAATCTGATACAGACCATTATAAGCGGCATCCAAGCTTGGCCGGATCCACAATTGGTCGATTTCATCCACAGCGTCAAGCAAGGCTTGGCGGTAATCAATCAAAGTACAGGGTTGCGCGGGTAATATCTGCTCGGGCAGCGCCAAACCCAGTTGCTCGAAATCAAGTGTTGAAGATTGATTAACCAGTTGATCTTCGACACTAAAGTCGGTGCGATAGATAAGATCAACCAGGCCATAACACAGTTGCTCCAGTATGGTAATACCCGGATCATGAGCATTATAATCTGTCCAGCTATTGCCGCAAAACTGCTGGGCATAATCGATGCCCTCACGTCGCAAGCACTGGTAGCTGTATGGGTCAGCGCCGGGTATCAGTCGTTCGATGGTTTTGCTTTGCTGCATCAGCCCTGGCCATCCTGTTGTTTCGGTTTGGGCTTGGGTTCAGTTTCAAATTCAGGCGCCAGTAAGCTGTCTTGCATATATTGATCAAACCACAGTTGGGTCATGTGGCAACGAATAAACAGTCCTTCACCATAATCGGTGTTGCTGCGTATTTGGAGGAAATAGGGGCGATAGTTTTTGTCGGTGTCTGGCTCAACGGGTGCTTTGAACCAGCGCAATTTGAGTTTGTCTGACGACGCGTTGTAATAAGATTGGCTGCATGTGATGCGGTTTTTGCGGCCCAGCAAGTTAAACCATAATCCGCTCGGGTTACAGGTGTTTACCGCTGTGGCATGAACCAGAGCATAACGGCCACTGCGTTTGATGCCCACGCCCGCCACCACTTCAAAGGCTTGACAACCTTCGAGTTTGACCGAAATATTGTGCCATTTGCCATCAGCGGGTACAGCTTTGGTTTGGTCGCCCATTCTGCCGCTTGACTTGACCACCCCGTTAACATCCAGCGCCTGGCTTGGACGGTTACGGTTGATGCCGACAAGACCTTGCTGGCTGAGCGATAGCGCGGCTTGCCCGGCATTTTCTTCATCCGCCTCTTCACCGCTTTGGATGGCGGGTTTACTTTGCTTTTGGTTGTGGAATAACAACGTATCAATTTGCTTGTCATAACCGATGGACCATAAAACTTTATCCGGACCGGTATCGCGATAGTAGCTGACCAGCCTGGGGTTGTCTGCCAACGCCGAGATTTTCAGCCCTTCTTTATCGGTTTTATCAAACCCTTCTTCAAGGGTGTTTAACGACGAATCCACCAGATCGGCAAAATGCTCAGCCGAGGGCATCGCCCCGCTGCGAAAATAATTTCTCAAAGTACTGCGATTGCGTTTAGCCATTACTCAGCCCTGCCTGTTGGTTTGTGTTCGGACGCTGACGAGTGAATGACAAAGTTTTCTCCCACCGATAGTGCTTCTATGCCGGTGCGTTGCGGGTCAACCACGACTTGACTAGATTGGGTGGCCAAATAATGCTCGGCAGCCGGCATCAGTAAACACCAAGGGTAAGCGGGTGCGACTGCCGTGGGGCCAGATTGTTCGGGCTGGCGATGGGCACTGTCGTTGAGCTGATAAAACCGTTCGCCGCTGTTCGATTGGGTTGCGCCTTTGCCAACATTATCAACTTGGTCAACACGCTCAACAGGGCCGAGTTTGGCCAAATGCAACAGCGAAAAGTTAGTGACAAAATCAACCGACGCTTGCTGACCGACAAATGCTTCAAGCGCCTTGATCTCTAGCGGGCGACCAAATCCCCGGCTGCCGCCTGGTTGCCACGGGCACAAATAGTCACAAATAGCCCGGTTCAGTTTGCGCAGCGCCAAACCTTTTTGTTCACCGACGACAAAAGTCACCACACAACGCACCTGAACCTGTTCATACTCGGGGTTGCGCACATCCACCGTCACAAACGGGCCGCTTAACCCTTGCACAAATCGGCCAATGCAGGACAATTCATCGGCACTGATTTTAAAATGATCACAAGATTGATGATCACACTTTGCCACTTTCAACCTGACAACGATAAGCACATGGCCAGGGCACTGGCCTTGTTGGCCAAAGCGGGTATTGGCAAAACACTTGACCCGGTCGATGGCCGGAAACTGCTGTAAAATCAATCGCTCATAGTCCCAGTCGGTCACCGCCCGGCCCTTATGGCGTAACCGTTCGCTGGCCCGTTGTTGCAGTTGTTGCTGATTTTCGGCGGATCGGCCGCCAAAGGTCGACGTTTGCTGGCTGGCTTTTCCCAAGCCGGGTATGTTGACCATGGGTTGCCACTTTTTACTGATGGATATCGGCGCTGTCAGCTGTTCTTTATCATCGCTGCGCGTTTCATTGGCGACCAACCGGGTGACCTTGACACCAGCGGTGGTGACGCCAAAACAGCGGCCATAACCGCTGGCTTGTTTACTGGTGCTCACCCGCAACCAGTACAGCCCACTAGGCAGTATGGTATTGTCGCAATTGATGTCTGGCCCAATATCCAACGTCACCAGCCCAGAGGTCAAAAAACCATGGGTAGTATCACCTGTCACTTGCTGGTCTTGCAGTGTGATCCATTGATTGTTGGCCAAATAAAACCAGTTAATCTGCGGCGAGTCGACCCATTTGGCTTTTTCGTCAAGATGAAAAAACAGTGTCAAGGGCCCGGACAAATCGCTCGCCGATAGGCCAATCAACAGGTTGCCGTCGTCAACGTAACAAGGAAACAAGCTGTAGCTTCTGGCTTGGTGACTCTGCCCGGCACAGGGGTATATCTGTTCGTAACCAAATGGGTGCAGATGGATCACCCGGGCTTGTGCTGGTGTTGGTGCTGCGGTGGTTTGATTGGCCAAATCAATCACGCTACGGGCGCAGTAGTCCAGTGTGGCCCGGGTGACAAGTGGCGTATAAGGCGGATTGGGCATGGCTTTTTGCCACTTGGGTTTGGCGCTGGCGTTTTCAATCATGGTGCGGGTCAACAGCCCGGCGTATTGCTGATGGCCAAATGCCCCTTGGGGCGATTTCATTGCCAGTTTAAAAAAACCGCTACGACTTTTTAGGTTATATTCAAACACCTGACTGACGTCGGCATTACGTCTTAACGGTTTATAATCATGGCTGATATCCACTGACAGGCAAACAGACGAGTCCAGAGTTTGGCTGCCCACTTGTGATCGAAATAACGAATAACCGGCCTTATTGCCCGCCACTTGCCATAAACCGTCTTTTAACACACTAAACTGGGCCTTAAAACTGTCATTGCTATAGTCTTGTTCATATTGCGCATAATGCCCGGCAAACCCGTCAGTATCGGCTGGCAATTCACCCCAGTTGAGGTTGATGGCCAGTTGGGTAAGGTTTTTGGCTGCCATTTCTGGTGCGCCAAATACAAAATAGCCATCACTGTTTGGCTGGGACCCCAGCGGGTTAAACGGTTCGGACGGATTAAGCCGCCCGTTGTGATTAAGCACCACCAGATCGTTAAGTCCCTTGACCTCGACATCGATGCTGATGTTTTCCAGTGCCAAGAGGCGAAAAATCGAATAGGGATAAAAGGTGGCTTGTGATTTGATGGCAAAGCGGATCACCGGATCCACTGTCTGCCATGTGTCACCATGTAACTTGTTATCGCAGGCAATGATGGCTGGGAACTGAGACTTTATTGGTAACTCAAACTTAAAACCATACAACGAACCTTCGCCCACCGCGTCGGGTTTAATGGTGTCATCCAGAGGATGAATGATATAACCGTTTACCGGCAGCCAGCCATATTCGCTGCTGATTTGAATATCAAACATATCGTCGTACAGTTCATAAAAGCTGCACAGTTTGCTTTGGCACAACAGCCGCAATACCCGTTGCAAAGGCTCATCAAGCGGCAGTTGGCGACAACTTTGTTCAATGCAGGCCAAGTCTGTTGGCGTCAGCCACTGGTGGCGGCTCAAGGTATG
The DNA here is from genome assembly GCA_047617105.1 of Phenylobacterium sp. Classification (GTDB taxonomy): domain Bacteria; phylum Pseudomonadota; class Gammaproteobacteria; order Enterobacterales; family Alteromonadaceae; genus JABSOG01. The sequence continues at coordinate 15,103 of JBLGCB010000043.1, forward strand.
ACGGCTGAATATTTGCCCCAGCAATTGATAAAACGTCGAACCCGGTGCCATCTGCTGCACCCTGTTATCTGCTGCACCACTGACACTCAGTTGCAGCAGGCCCAGTAAAAACACTTTGTAAATTTGACTGGTTTTGTGGTTTGCTGTGGCAGCCAGAACAAGCTGCAATTGTTCATCTGCCAGGGCATTCAACAGGGTAATCTCAGGGGCTGGTGACCCACTCACGGTGAATAAATGCGGCTCGGCTGCCAACAATTCGGCAAAAATTTGGATCAGTTTATCCTGATCAAGGTCGGCCAACAGATGACTGCTGATATTGAACGGCTCGCCCAGCCCGATCACCACCTCGATTTTACGCTCACCCTCCGCCAGCTGTAACACCGGATCTGAAATCGCCAATCCGAGTGATAATTGGTTGCCCTGGGGGTCTTTACTTGCCGGGGTGTCTTCGCCACCAAAGACACTGATGGCTGCGCTGGCATTGGCCTGTTTGGTATCGCTCAAACGGCTGGTGGCCACCCGGGTGATGTAACTTAATTCGCGTTCAGGTGAAAGCAAGGGATCACGCTGCAAATACAAGGTGTTTAGCTGTTCGACCCTGGCATCGGTCACGGTCAACTTGTTGTCAGTGCAATAGACAATATCGTCAAAATGCGGGTCTTTGCCAGCGCTGAACTGATAACCCGCCTTAAGCTGGACTGGCGTTGAATTGCCGCTTTCAAGCGTCAGCATCAGGTAGGCACTGTCGGGCACGGCTGGCAAAGGCTTAAAAGCCAGTAACTTTTGGTAGTAAAACTCCAGATGCCGTTGGGTGAAGCGGTTCAATTGTGATTGGGCTTTTTTAAACAACTTTAAAAATACCATAAACAGGCCGATGGCCGGTTCATGAGACGCGATAAGCAGGGTTTGTTCGAGATAGCTGCGGGTATCGGCTTGCAAATAATGAATGCTGTTGGTCAGGGCAGAAAAACACCAATAAAGCTGCGTCCTGACTTGATCACTGTGGATTGAGGTGGTTTCTGCCATGATGATTTGGCCATCAATGCCCCATATTGAGTCGAGTAGGTCCAACCGCTTGCCCAGCAACTTTTCTGCCGCCGGTCCCAGTTGTTTAATCAGTAGCAACAGTTGTTTTAATTGTTCACTCAAGCTTTTTTCTATCACCGATGACAGCTTCATTTGCAACTCAAAAGCGGTGCTGTTGTCAGTCAGTTTTAACTGTCGATACCAGCTGTCGATTTGGCCATAATTTTTTATCAGATAATCAAGCGGTTGCTGCCAGCCGGTCGCGAGCAATTCGCTAAATCTGGCTTGCTCCAGTGGACAGTCAACCGAGAGGATCAACGCCATCACCACCACTTCACTGCGCTCGAACAAGGCAGCCCATGAGCCGTTTTTTAGATTGTTCAGATCATAAAAAGTGATTTGCGCCGCGATGTCTTTGGCTAGGGCCATCAAGGTTTCGAACGACATTTCGTCGACCTCAAAATAGCCCGGTTGCAACGCACTGTGCAAACGTTCGGCCTGCGCCGAGCCGTCGGTTAATAAAGTCGCTTGATTGTTAAACATCGACAAGTGTGCCTTCCATCAGGTAAAACGGATAAACCATATTGGAGCGGCTATTGGTGGTGATCACCGTATAGTCCAGTGCTATCAGCAGTCTGCCCTCACTGGCGTGGTCGGTATTGATATTGATTTGCTCCAGGGTAATACGCGGTTCATAAAAAAGAACTGCGTGTTCTATCAGCGATTTTATTTCGGTCAGCGTGGTCAGGTCAATCTGGTCAAACACCATCGATTTTATTGCACAGCCATATTCAGGGGCCATCACCCGCTCACCCGGATGGGTTGACAGCAAGATGCCGAGACTTTCTTTGATATCCTGATCAGCATCAACCATTGCAATGTTTTTGTGGCCAGCATCAAATGTGGGTGGAAATGACCACCCTCTGCCGAGAAAAGCGTTATCATTGGGCACTTGGCAAACCCCCAATGAAAACGGTTGGCTCGCCGATAATGATTGCGCCGCCATACAGGGTCATATCAGCAAACCTCGCGGCATTTTTACCCTCGATTTTGACGGTTGAGGAACCCGTCATGACCATACTCTTTGACCCACACTGAAACTTGTCACCGACAACAATTGCCTGGAGTTTGCCAATATACACAGAGCGCTCATAGACCTCGTCAGGACATTTGAGCATTGGCATTGGCGAGGTGATGTGAAGCGAACACAAATGTATGTCTGTAAATCTTGCCGCCATTTGATAGGGTAATGCCATTATTCCTCCTCGTTTTATTGTTTATCGCTTGGTTTACTAAGACCATGCAGTCATCTACCATGCAGTAATAGGTATAGAAACCGACGATAACTAGTTAATATCGACCCTGCTGCCTTTGATTTTGGTATTGCCAGAAGCGGATAGCTCGCAACTACCGCCTTTGGCTATCAATGCATTGTCGGCCTTAAGGTTTATTTGGTTAGCGGCTACGTTTACAGCCGCGTCGGGACTAGTAATGCTTATTTCATTTCCTGCGTTGAGGGTGATCTTGCCTTTGGCGTTAATCTTAATGTCTTCGGGGCTATCCAAAGTGATACCGCCACCAGCAAGTTCTACTTTATTGCCATGCAGGTCTTGCAGCAGAATCGACTCGTCGGTGTCGTTGAGCACAATTTTATTGTTACCTGGGGTAATGATGGTGGTGATCTTATCTTTGTCATCAAACTCAATTTTGAGTTTGCTCCTGGTGACAATCGCCTTGATGTCATTTGCTGCTGACAGTGAACCCGATGAATTTGGTAAATCCGTTAAATCTGGTGGGTTTCTGGCGTCGCTGTAGAGGCTGCCGAGGATCACCGCTTCACCGGGATTATTATTGAAATAACCCAACACCACCTCATCGCCTATCTCGGGAATAAAAAAACTGCCAAAACCAGCAGAGGCGTAAAAAGTGGCCAAGCGAGCCCAAATACTGACGATTTTTTCCGGTGCTTGTTCCTTCAACACCGGCACTTCTACCTGAATGCGATTTTGCAGGTATGGATCCTCATCAAGTTTAACCACCTTGCCGACTTGCAGCCCTTCGACCCCAGGCAGCAAACCTGATGCCCCAGGGGCCGCCAAATCCCGGTGCTCTGCCGACCAGGCTGGAGACATGCCAAACTCGACCTCAGTGAGCCACTGCCCGTCTTCGATTAGGTGCTTGACTGAACTGACATAAACATCACCGTTAAATCGTTTGCCCACACCAGAAACATTAATCCGGGAGCCAATTTGCGCTTTGGCACTGCCCTGAAACGTCATTTTGCCGCGAATACGCGCCAGTGCCGATTTTACTTGCTGGGCTTTGGCCCAGTCTTTTAGGGCTTCTTTTTCCAGCGGCGTGGTGGTTTGTAAGCGAAAGTCTGTCAATTTCAACACGTTGGCCAAGTTTTTCACCTCATTTTTAACCGCTGCTTCAATCTCAGCCTCAGTTTTAGCCTCAGTTTTAGCCTCAGTTTTAGCCATAGCTATCTGATAACCCTGATTATGAATGACTACTGGCTCAACTTCTTCGCAAATCACTTCTTGCGCCTTGGTATCCCAGCTATTAGCGGAGACTGATTTGAACTGATATCTGGCATCAATATCGGCGTTAAATTCAATCAGATCATCACCATATGTGACCGATAATATGGCTGGTCTACTGACATCCGGTATAGCTACTGCAATATGATTATCAACGTTACAAACCACCATACCGTTAGCTTCCGCCCTGGTTAGCATAAAATCCCAGTCAGTGCAGTTAAATTGCACCAATTCTCTAAATTCAGTATTGGTTTCTTTCACATCAGCCGTCAGCTTGTCGCTATGTTTGTTGATTAATGTTTTGATAATGTCGCTGTCTTTTAGATCAATGTAATTTTCGTTATTGCGTGAAACTGTCATACCAATCGCGCTGGATTTGCACTCAATCACCAGTGTCGAACCACTGCTATCGAGGGTAATGCCGTGACGAATGATAATGCCCTTAAATATTGGTTCACTTTTGCTGCCATAACCGGCCGAGATCTTAATCTCATTACCTGGCTTAAAGCGCTTTTCATTGCTCACCGCAAAATTTTTCTTGGCTGGATCACCATCGGGAAAGGTCAAAATGGCACCAGAAATTCGGTTTACCACCTGCGACACTTCTAATGAGATAGGCTCCACCGAGCCTTTGATCAGCGTACCATCTTCATAGGCTTCAATTTCGTAATTGACAAGCCCCTTGCTGCCTTGTGTTGGTGAATCTGCCATAATCGTTAGTCAATACCTCTGTTTATCTATTGTTGTGATTGATCACTGCAAGGGCGGAAAATACAGTCGGGTACCGGGTTCCAAATGACGAAGACTGGTGAGGTTATTATGACGGGCCACAACAGTATGATAAGCGCTATCCCGGTAAATTTGCTGACAGAGCAAAGGCAAGGTATCACCCGCTTTCACTTCAATAATGTGAGTAAGATCGGGTGAGCTTTTCCGCATTATGGCGTCAGCATCTTCTATCGTCATATATCTGAGAAAAGTGAGCTGGACTTTGGCCCTTAATGGTGCGCCTTTAGCATCAAACAGTACATACTCTACGTTCATCTTGGCTAGCCGACAGTTAAAATGTAGCGTACCCCATAAAATCTCTACAATTGGGGTTTCATGCTCATTACCGTCATACCTATAAACCAGCTCCTTTAATTCATCGATTTGCGCTTGAACCGATTTTTCCTTCATTTTAAAAGGATTTAATGACGTTTCTATTACAGCACCGGTTCCATCAAACATCAGTTCAAAATCCAACAACTCAGGGTCATTTTTCGCATATCTATATTCAGAAGAAATGGACCCCACGGGGAATTTAGACTTATCGCTATAATTGATACCATGACTACGCTTAATACTACCCGGGTTGAGCTGCACCGAAAATTCTTTGTTGCCGCCTTCTTGCTTAATCTTTAATTTATCTACCATCGGCTCAACGCTCTCTGATTGAGGTATTTAATCGACTAAACAGGCGCTGATAATCTTTCATTAACTTCTCTTGTTGCATCTGATTGTCGCCATGATCACCTTCGTCGCGCTTATTGACTTTACTGGTATTGCTGCTGACCTGGCTTTTGATCTTCATTTGTTTTACTTCTATTGCCATGATCTAAATACCTTTTTTATAATAAACGTGAAGACTGGTTATAACATAACTCGATTTCTTCAATCGCCACTTCATTTTTGGTGGAATGAAAATTGTCGACTTTCCATCGAACCGGATAAGTGCCGTTAAATCGCCAGGTTCGTACCGGTAAACCGTGTTCATCCAACAACATCACCGACAGGTCCCTGCGATCAATGGCTGAAAAGTCTTTGTCGAAAGTATCGACACACCAGCCCACTATACGGGATGCTCGGTTAGCAATCCCCCGCTTCAGTATCAGGTTGCTGTATTTAGCACCCTTTGGTAAATGATAAACAAAATGATTGCCACCACCTTCGCGATATTCTTCTGTCTCTATTTGAGATTCCAATCCTGACACTTCCTGAAAAGACGTATCAAACGCCATAAATAAAGGATTGTCGAACAGCACTTGAAAATGAAATGCCGGTAACGGCCATTCACTCGGCGTCATTAAACCTATCGCAGCATCAGCAACTGATTTAAGAGCTACATCACCTTTTAGTACGCTACCAATGGTATCTGTTACATCCTTGGCAACACCAACCACTTTGCTTACTGTCTGCCCTCCTTTGGTTTTTGCCATTTCCTTTATTATGGGGGGAGCGACTGCTGTCACAGTGTCTACAATAACCTCTCCAGTATTTCCAGCACCCGAATCTAAAACTACGTTAGTTCCTCTTGCCTTGGCATCTTGTTTTTTGTCTGACATCCCAACCATCCTGTTAAAGTGCTATTGGATGACCCAGACACCACTACAGTATCCGGGCCATTCGCCCTGTTAAACGCCATCAGCCATTGACGATTTCCAATCCTTCGTGGGCCAATTCAATGGTTTCTACCGCCACTTCATTGCCATCGGCCTTCAAGTCAGTACCCGTAACCTTGGTCGGCCAAGCGTTGAACAATTTCCAGATCATGGTCGGTGAATGATCTTCATTCAACAAACTGATGGTTACAGTCGTTCTGGGTACAGTGTTCATCTTGATTGTTTTGTACCAGTCAAAGAACTTGTTGTCTTTGGCAAAAATGCCTTTTTTCAAGGTGACGTTAGAGTTTTTAACCAGACCGGGCATTTTTACGGTTGAGAACGTTTTCTCGTCCCCCGCCCGGTATTCAATCACTTGCGATTCAACATCCAGTCCGGATATTTCCTGAAAGGACGAAACCATGCCTTCCCCACCTCCTGACCATTGCACTTCGAAATGGAATTTGGGCATGGGCCATACTGTTTCTGATTGAATATCGCCTTCATCTGCCATGGCAGTTCTCCTTTAGAGTATTTGGAAAAATAATGGGTTGATCGGTTTTAAAACCGATCACGATTCTTGCATCTGCTGCTGGAAGGTGATCTCAATAAATTCGGCAGGACGAACCAATGCCACCAAAACTGTGACCCGCAAAATACCTTCGAGAATATCCTCACCCGACATGGTGCTGCCCAATCCGATACTGACATTAAAGGCATCTGACGGTGATGAACCCGCCAGGCCGCCACGCTTCCAAATACCGGTCAAGAAGCTACTGATCATGCTGCTGATAGAAACCCAGGTATTGGCCGTATTGGGTTCAAACACATAAGCTTTGGCCGCCAGTCGAATGGACTCTTCCAGCATGATCATGGTTCTGCGAACATTGACATAACGCCAGTCAAGACTATTACCGTCCAGCGTTCTTGCCCCCCAAACCAGGGTGCCCTCACCGATAAAGGCGCGAATAGCATTCACAGATTTTCCCTGAGTAGAAACGTTGAGGTCTTCCTGTTCGTCGTGAGAAATGTTGACTGCTGGGGATACCACGGCGTTAAGACTGACATTGGCGGGTGCCTTCCACACGCCCCTGGCGTTATCAACCATGGTGTAAATACCGGCCATCGCGGCGGCTGGCGGCAACAGATTCAATTGCAGCTTGATATCTGCCAAAACCTTGCCATAAATGGCGCTGATGGAAATCAGGGTTTTATGTAACAATACCTTGTCGGCAGCATTCAAAGAATCATCCACCAGTTTGGCGACCTCCTCTTTCATCTGGCTTTGCTTGGCAATTCTGAGCTTGGCTCCACCACTATTTTTTTCGTCATCACTGAGACTGTCGAGATCGATAAACTGGCTGTCTACCTCGGCGTCGAGCAGTTCTTTAAGTATGTCGATGTTGCTGATATTGTCATAACTGAGATCACTGTCCTGCACAATGGTGGTATTGAGCCAAGGATAATAGGCTGCCGAAAAATCGAGGTAATTGATGCCTAACTTGGAGCGAAATTGGGCAATACAGTCGCCGGATGGATCTTGCCTGTCTTTAAAGCCCTGCCAAACATCGAGGATCGCGACCCGGTTTCTCATTTTACCGCCACAGTGCGCCAGTGATGCCTGTTGTACGCTGATACAGTCATCAACAGCCAACCTGACGGCTTCAGGGATCACCATCATGGTGGGTTCCTGTTCTTTGACCAACGGCTCGATGCCACCGCTCAGTTTTTTCGCCTCGATGTCGTCATCGTAACTGCCAACAGAGACGATATAACACGGGCCTCCGCCGTTTTGAAAGAACAATAACATGCTGTAGTAGAGCATATATTGCTTGTTCGACTGACTGAGTTGATAACTTATGCCTGTGGCTGAAAATGCCGCATCACCAGTCGTGTCACCCATTTCGCCTATGTCAAAAAGCGGTGATGGCGGACCGCCATAATAGTTTCGAAAATCTGACATTGAGGTCAATCGCCAGGGTTTATTGCGCAGGGTTTTGCCGCCGTTATCGGCTTTTTCGGTATAACCGATAAAGGCCGGTATTGCGGTCGCCACCTCGACAACCGAGTTGGGAAAGGCGTTTTTTTCAACGATATAGACGCCGGGAGTTTTCATCACACCCATGATTTAATCCTTCTTGATTAATAACTGGTTAATAGTGAATATAAATTTCTGATAACGCCGCATTCTGGCCATCAATCACCGCTTGATATTGTTGGCCGACCGCAGCAACTGGCAGTCGTTTTATCAGCACTTTACTGCCATTTCCCTGTGCACTTCTTAATTGAAAGCGATAAGGGGTTTTTTGCTGTAATCCCAACGCTGATTTTGTGGTGAAAGTCATGGCCTGCTGTCCGCCAGGCAAGGTTTCTTGACCATTGGCCTCAAAGCCAATATTGTCATCTAGGTCAACAACACAAATTTGCGGGTCTGGTGATGGTGTTATCCTCGTCACGTAATACTTCCAAAAAGTCTGCTTGGTCTGAAAACGGATGGCAAAAACCGGCGGCGTTATCGCGGCACAAAAATCGTCAATGGCACCGGGACCCACCCTGATACTGACAATAAAACAGGGTCTATTGACCCAGTCTTTACGATCAACCAACCCCTGTTCTTTTAATGATGAAAGGGGCATAAAATCATCTTCATCGACCCATTCGCCCTGATGCAGTTTCACCACTGGTGGCAGCAAAGCAGATGAGGTGTGTGGCTGCACAGCGCCAAACTCAAGCTGAAAACAGAGTAAACCCTGCGCATTGAACACAGCCGGTTCGGTGTAATTAATAAAATGCGGGTCATGGTTAAAGACCTTGAATTGCAGCTCAAATGGGTCATCACTGTCTTTGGCAAATAACGTCAATGCATCGATATTACTGTGGTCGGCAATAACATTTATCCCGCCACGGCGCGGTCTGACGATCACCCCGGCATTTTTCATCAAGCGAACAGTCGCGTCACTCGGCACAAACTCAAGCGCCTGACAGACCTTGTCGGTAAAATAGCTGTGGCTGACGTTGAGGCTAAAAAATGGTTGGTATCCGCTCATAAATACATTCAGCCCTTTTCAAGCTGAACCTGTCCTTGTTGCATACTGCCTACCTGTGACTGCACTGCCCCGCCGCCAAGCGACACCATTCTGACCCGGTATACCATCGAAGGCAGATATTTGGCACCAAACATACCCCACATGCTGCTCAAGTCATGGCGGGCAACATTTTCAATATCGAGGATCATCTTGTGGATTTTGTCATCCATGTCTGGAGAATTTTGCTGATCAAACATCGGTTGGCGTTGAAAAAAAGCCACGGCATTGGAGATAAATTTAAGTGCTTCGCCATAGTTGGCGGCACCAAAATTGGCGGCGATCACCACATAAAGATTAAGATACACGGGTGCACTGCTCACCGCTAACCGCCCATCTTTGCCCCGGGAGGGTTGTCCTTGGTGCTGGGGCATGGTGTCTTTTTCCATATTGGACAAAAACACTACCACCTTATTATTGGTTTGGGACACCACACTGCCATCGCTTTCAACCAGGTTGGAGACAATGACGATATCTTCTGTCAGATCAAAGTTATTTTTTAGAAACTGATTAAGCTGTGAAGCAATATGTTGCAGGCACGCATGGATCATCTTGGCTCACTTTTTATTGAAAACATTCACAGAACACCAGTATTTGACTGATACCCAAAACAGCGGATTGGCAACAAGATTAAACCATCTGCTGGTTGGCCACCTTCGTTTTATGCACCAAAATCTTCGTTTTAAGCACTGGTTTTGATTGCTGCTTTTTTCTGTATTGCAGTGGTGATAAACGAAAGGCCCGTTTAAACACCGTCGAAAAGTAGTTGGAGTCCGGATAACCCACTTGCCCGGCAATCTGTAAAATACTGTCGGTGGTGGTGGTTAATAACTTTGCGGCCATTAACATTCGCTGTTCTCTAAACCATTGAATGACCGAGGTACCAAAACACGTTTTAAATGCCGCCGTCAGTTTATTGCGGTTAACCCCCATAATTTTGGCCACAGCCACCAGGTTCACCTCATTGGCCAATTGCGAATTCAAATAAGCCGCAGTCGCTTCGGCCAACAACGCCGCCGCGTTATGACGTAAAGCCTGTTCGGTAGATTCAACGCTACGGTTGATTTCATCATGATGCAACGCCTGAGTGATGCGCAATTTGACTTCGCTGCTAATCAAAGGGCAACTGATATAATCTCGGGCACCGCACTGATAAACACCCGCCAAATCATTAGCGCGGGCATCTGCCAGCGCCAAAATCGGTGGGTAATCTTGAGACTGAGGATATATCAAGGGTTGGATATTTTTGACTTTGCTGATGATTTGATTGCCATGACTTTTGGCATCAACAATGATAAGGCATACACGCTCGTGTTGGTGGTACTGGTGATATTGTTCTGCACCCAGGTTAAGTGGATTAAGCCCTGCGTCATAGCTTTGTAAACAAAGTTGTTGCTGAATAACTGTGTCGATATCAATCAATAAAACATCGCTACAGCCAATTTTTTTTGTCAAAATTCATGTTTGTTCTCTTATTGTGTATGATAGGTTGCGCCTACTATAAGGTTCAAATCGGCAAAAATCTATTACGCCTTATAACATGGCTAATTGGGGGAACTTCAATAAAATAAGCGCAAGGTATTGCGAAGTGTGCAGGGTGAGCGAACGGCACTAAAGGCAAAGCGATGACCCAATTAATGCGTTTGGCAAACTGATCAATTTCATCGCTCAACAATTGGGTATAGGAATTTAAGGGGGTTAAGACACTTCTTTAAACAAATCCGCTTTTTTAGCCTGCTCAAGCGGTTGCCGTTGAGAAAAATCATAAACCTCATGCTGGGTGGCAATACCACAGTTGTGATACAACTGCGCTTGGGTTTGTTTTGATAAATCCCATTGCTCAAGTTTGTCGAAATCGGGGTTGAGTAAACTCACCGCGTTGGCAATAATCTGCTTTGCGGTGGCGCTTGTCTCTAATGCACCATCAGAATAAGATCGAATGTTTAAGTCCGATAAATCTAACTTTTCACCAGTGGCATGTTCGATGGTGTATTCAAATTGCAGTGCGACTGCACATTGATCTCTTTCTAGTGCTAAGCTGGTATCAAGTACACCGTCGGCGTATTTGGTGGCTTCACAGATACCCAAGGTCCAAAAGAACGAAAACATTTCAACCCGTTTTTGCTCTGGCAAACGATTTAAGGCTTTGGCATAGTGTTTTAAATGACAACCAAAAGTACCACTTTCGTAATAACCGACGTTAAGATACTCAGCCATTTCTTTAAATAACGGCAACTTTGAGTTTCTGCCGATAATGCCAAGGTAACAGCTCATATAATAATTGAGTTTGCGGGTGCCATTTAACCGATTATAAGAATTGAGGCTATCTTGGGGCGAACGAATAATGTAGATACTGGATGCATCAAATTCTTTATCCAGCCAGTCGCCTCTTAATATGCCACGGTTGAATTGCAGCAGTGGCCGTTGTTGGTTGTCTCGCGCCTGCTGGCACAGTCCCGCAATATAGCGACCAATCGGCTTACTCGGACTCGGTGGCGTGATGTGATAATCATCAGTGGTAAAATGCCAATCATAACCTTCAACGCCATTAGCACCGGCTTCATATTCGGCATAATAATTGTTGCGGACAAATTTCAAATCGAAACGAGATGATGCTTTTTGGAAGTCAAGACACAATTCTTCATGACTTTTATGGAGGGAATGGTGGAAGGGTTCAAAAAAACACCTTAAATCAGTGCTTGATTGTTTGAACTTATTCCAAAAGTAGGTGGATCCTGTTCTCCACAATCCGTGCAGAAATATCGGTTTATTTGTATTATTTGACATAGCTTCTCTATAGACCTTCGTTAATTTCCTTTTGCCGTCTAAAGATAGCCTGTTTTTGTGGCTATTTCAACCAAATATTAGAATTTTATTCCAACTCAACAAAGGGTATCTATGCTATTTAAGTGAATATCTCTTCACATGTTACAAAATGTTCCACAAAATAGTGTGTAGCAACCCTGGCCACAGGCCAGGATTGCTTTGGTGTTACGCTGGCGTTACATATTCCCCTGGTTTAATCGTGTCCTGATCCACATGCAGCTCAAACACGGGATTAAATACCGACTCTCCCAGCTTTTGTTTTAGTTCTAGCAAACGCGTTTGCAGCTGTTCTATTTGTGCACCTTGCTCAGATTTAAGCACCTTGCCCCAGCTCTGGCAGTAATAAGGCAGCGCCGCGCCATAGTTTTGTTGCTGGTAATAAATATCACACTGAACACCATCGAGCATATCGGCCAATTTGTCTGCGCCATCACTTTGCTGTATTTTATCGAGCAAGGTTTGCGCCTGGTCGGTATCCAAACGGGCCAAGCGGGCAAACAATATATCCATCCACTGTTGAATTTTAAAACCCGGTGGTGAATCCTCATAAGGAATATCATCAATAATCTGTGCTTCATACACCAACGCCTGTGCTTTATCGCCGTTTTGCACATGATATAACGCCAGTGATTTTAATGCCTGAATCACTCGATGCCAAGCCTGATATTGCTGATAAACATGGTATGACTTTTGGCAAATCACAATCGCCTCAGCCCAGTTTGATTCGCTTTGGTAATAATGCTCTAAAAATGTGACCACTTGTTGAAAGAGCGGCAATTGCTTTTCATCAAGGGTTGGGGTTAAGCCGTTAAACCAGTCACGCCAGTACAACGCCCCTTGTTTGATCACATCACTGTTGCTGACATCTGCCTGATCTTTAGACATCCCACCCGAAGATAGTACGCCGGAAGCAAGAGCCAACCAGCAAAACCGCGCTTCCATCGGCGACTCTTGGGTCATTAGCGGGGTGCGTTGCAACAAATCAAGCGCCCAAGCTTGGCTTTCTTCGCCGATTTTGGCCTGTTGTAATAGTTGATCGAAGGCACTTTTCACCGCCATAAATCCGCGATAATCACCGCCAAACCACAAGATTTCAAAATGCTTGACCCAATGACGTCGGTTGATCAACAAGTTATTAGAAATATTCGGATTGGGCTGTTTGTTAACATGTAATGCCAGTAAGCGAATGCCTTCACAAATCAATTGACTGAAATTCAGTTGTAGCGTTTTATCAGCCTCCAGCTCGGCCAAACAAGTCTCACGTTTGCTGGCTAAAAAGTCCAGACATCTTGAATCAATCATTCGCCCATGAGGAAAACGACTCAAAAAACCCGCCGATGCCCAGGCGTTTAGGCCCTCGGCAAATCTATTTTGGTCTTCGTTTGCTGCACCTAATGCACTAAACAGCGCTTGCGCCGGAGCAAAGGGTTGCTTCTGATCGGTAGCAATCATTAACATCTCCAGCAATAAACCCCGCACATCGGCGCATAGAACCAATAGCTTTTGCCACACCGGGTCTAATCCCGACCACTGCCATTGATAAAACGCCGTCACTTTATCTGCATTTGAGCCAATCGCTTGCGCCACCTGTACTTGTAAATCTTTGGCGCTGTCGCTATTGAGTAGTGGCATCAGCGCAGAGGT